>JAUVJE010000006.1 GCA_030592355.1 Clostridia bacterium | reverse complement strand
CATGATGACCGATATAATAATTGTATCGTCACGTACTTCTCCAAAAATTTTCAAAGGGTCGACAAGACCGTTGTTTTCTACCGGAACATAAGTTACATTGAAACCTTTTTTCTCCAGATAGTGCATGGTATCCATCACTGCATGATGTTCAATATTAGTAGTAATAAGGTGTTTTCCTTTTTTAGAATTTGCATATGCACAGCCTTTTATAGCCCAATTATCAGCTTCTGTTCCGGAACCGGTGAAATATATTTCATTTGGTCTGCAGCTTATTGCTTCGGATGTCTGTCTGCGGGCATTTTCAATAGCCTTTTTTGAATCCCTTCCAAAAGAATATATTGATGAAGGGTTTCCGAAATTTTCTGAAAACCACGGCAACATTTGTTCTAAAACATTTTTATCGACTTTTGTTGTCGCTGCGTTATCTAAATATATAAATTTTCCCATAAGAATCTCCTCTATTACTGATACCCGGAGTCATGGCATATAATCAAAATTATTTTTGAATTTCATTATTTTTTTCCGCTTCAATGCTATTAGTATTTTTATCGTTTTCCCGAGTATATTCTTTTGTTGAAATGTTTTTATCTTTTCTTAAGAAAAACAAATAATACATTATTATTACAATATACAATCCAATTGAAATTCCAAGCTGCCATTGTATCGTAGAGATGTTAATTATTAATACAACAAATAAAATCATTGCAATCCAAGCATATATCCTTCTTACTTTTTCCTTCTTTTTTCCATCCATTCTCTTACTTTCCTTTCATAACCATTGTCTGTCGGCTTATAATATATCCTGTCCTTTATTTTATCGGGGAGAAATTGCAAATTAACGAAATTCCCCTCAAAATCGTGTGCATATTTATATCCTTTAGAGTAACCTAGGTCCTTCATTTCTTTTACAGGGGCATTGCGAAGCCACATAGGAACCGTACCCGTATCTGAGTTTTCAATATCCTTAAATGCTGAGTCTATTGCTTTATAACAAGCATTTGACTTCGGACTTACCGCCACATATGCAGCAGCTTCAGATAGTATAATCCTGGCTTCAGGCATTCCAATCATTCTTACTGCATCAGCGCAGGCCTGAGCTACGACTAATGCAGTGGGATTTGCTAATCCAACATCCTCTGCAGCACAAATCGTAATACGCCTGGCCAGAAAATTAATATCTTCACCGGCATACAATGCTCTTGCTAAATAAAAGACAGCAGCGTCAGGCGAGCTTCCTCTCATAGATTTAATCATTGCGCTGATATTATTGTAATGTTCTTCACCTTTCTTATCATATCTAAGTGCTTTTTTTTGCATACAGTCCTGCATTATATCTATATTAATTTTTATAAGACCTTCTTTTGACACTACTGTTGTCAATACAGCCAACTCCAGGGCATTTAAAGCAATTCTGGCATCGCCGGAACTCGATTCTGCTATAAAATCCAAAGAATTTTCGTCTATTTCAATATTATATGCTCCCAAACCGTTCTTTTTATTTGAAAGTGCATTAATCAAAATATGTAGTATGTTATCTTTTGTGAGAGATTTAAGCATGAATACAGAAGACCTTGAAATCAGGGATTTATTTACTTCGAAAAAAGGATTTTCTGTGGTTGCGCCAACGAGAACAATTGTACCATCTTCAACAGATGGCAATAAGGCATCCTGCTGGGCTTTGTTAAATCTATGAATCTCGTCAATAAACAATACTGTTTTACCGCTTATGTTCATTATAGAACTTTTTGTTTCATTGATTATTCTTTTTATTTCAGCAACGCCGGAAGTTACGGCATTTATTTTTTCAAAATTAGATTTGGTTGTTTTGGCAATTATTCTTGCAAGAGAAGTTTTTCCTGTTCCGGGAGGTCCGTAAAGAATTACAGGTCGCATTCTGTCTGCTTCAATCATTCTTCTTAGCAGTCTGCCTTTCCCTACAATTTCATCCTGTCCTATGAAGTCATCGAGAGTTTCCGGAGTTACTCTGTATGCTAGAGGTTGCTTTTCAATCATAATTTTTAGCTTCTTCCAATAACCGCTTAATAAAGAGGATATTTATCTACAAGGTTTTTAACAATTTTCCTCACATCATCTGCATTTTTCTCAAAATCCTTTATCGCAAGGCTAATTGCATTGGCTATAATCTTCATGTCGCCCGTGTTCATCCCCCTGGATGTTACTGCAGGTGTTCCAAGTCTAATGCCGCTGGTAACAAATGGGCTTTTGGTATCATACGGGATACCGTTTTTATTACAAGTAATATTTACCTCGTCAAGCAAAAGTTGCGCGGCTTTTCCGGTTACTCCCGAATCAGTAAGATCAACCAACATCAAGTGATTGTCTGTTCCGCCTGAAACAAGATTAAGTCCGTTTGCCAGCAATCCTTCTGCCAGCGCCGAAGCATTATCAATAATATTTTTTTGATATTGCCTGAATTCAATACTTAAAGCTTCTTTAAGGGCAACCGCTTTAGCTGCAATAATATGCATTAGCGGTCCGCCCTGAGTTCCCGGGAAAACCGCACTGTCAATTTTTTTAGCATACTCTTCTTTACATAGAATCATACCGCCCCTTGGCCCTCTCAGGGTTTTATGCGTTGTCGTTGTTACAAAGTCTGCATATGGAATGGGATCCGGATGAAGACCTGCGGCAACAAGACCTGCGATATGTGCCATATCTACCATTAAATAAGCGCCGCATTCTTTTGCTATTTGTGAAAATTTTTCAAAATTCAGGCTTCTTGAATATGCACTGGCCCCTGCGATTATCATTTTAGGTTTCTCAGCTAAAGCTAAGCTTCTCAATTCGTCGTAATCTATGAGAGAGTCAGATTTTCTAACCCTATAAGGAACAACATTGAAATATTTTCCGGAAATATTTTTTAACATACCATGGGAGAGATGTCCTCCACATGAAAGATCCATTCCCATAACCTTGTCTCCCGGATTTAAGACGGCAAAGAAAACAGCAAGGTTTGCCGAAGCTCCTGAATGCGGTTGTACATTAGCATGGTCAGCTCCAAAAAGTTCTTTTGCCCTTTCAATCGCAAGCGATTCAGCTACATCAACAAACTCACAGCCGCCATAATATCTCTTTCCCGGATAACCTTCTGCATACTTATTGGTCAAAGGCGTTCCCATGGCGTCAAGAACAGCCTCGCTTACAAAATTTTCACTGGCAATCAGTTCAATATTATTTCTCTGTCTGTTAACTTCGTCTTCTATAGCCTTTGATAACTGCGGATCAATCTTTTTAATTAAATCAAGTCTGTACATCGTTCGCTCCTATTTTAAATATTTTAAAATATCTCTTTCTTTTTCAGGTAATTCTGCGATAATAAATTTAGCTTCTTCTTTAGTAATGCCTCTCTTTTTCAGCATGTCCGGTCTTTTTAAATAAGTTTCTATAAGACTCTTTGAAAACTTGTATTCCTTGATTTTTGCATGATTGCCTGAAAGTAGAACGGCAGGCACTTTCATCCCTTCAAAATTTTCCGGTCTTGTGTATTGTGGAAATTCAAGTAAACTGCAAAAATGCGATTCATTTTTATTGCTTTTTTCATTGCCGAGAACACCCGGAAGCATCCGTGCAACCGCATCAATTATAATCATGGCGGCTGTTTCGCCTCCGGAAATCACAAAGTCGCCTATTGAAATTTCTTCATCTATTATTTTATCTATAATTCTTTCGTCTATTCCCTCATAGCGTCCGCATAGCAATGTCAAATTATTATATTCGGATAATTCTATGCACTTCTTCTGATCAAGGACTTTTCCTTTTGGAGAAAGAAATATTGTTATTCCGGGATTTTTAATGGAACGCCATGCATCTATGACCGGCTGCGCAGTCATTAACATCCCTTCACCTCCGCCGTATGGATAATCATCTGTATTTTTATGTTTGCTTTTTGTATAATCCCTGATGTTTATTTTATTAATGTGTATAATTCCGCTATCATTTGCCCTGCCTATAATACCTTTTTCAACAGGCGAAAAAATTTCCGGGAATATTGTAAGAACATTAAAAGTATTCATTGTCAACCAACCCCTCCGGAAGAATAACTTCAATCTTTTTTTCTATCGTATCAATGCTGATAATGACACTTTTTATCGCAGGTATCAAAATCTCATGATTGTTTTCTGTCTCTATAGCATAAACATCATTTGAACCCGTTTCTATAATGTCACATACAACGCCAAGAAAAATGTCCTTCTCATAAACACTGCATCCAATGATATCTTCCATGTAGTATTGTCTATTGGCAAGCGGGGTTGCTGATGACCGTGGTATTTGTAATACAGCGCCTTTTAGTCTTTCAGCTTCATTTCTGCTTGTAATCTTTTCAAAATCAATAATGATAAATTTTCCCTGGAGCCTTGCGCTTCTAACAGCCATTTTTTTATCGCCAATAAGAAAGAAAGGTTGTTTGGTAAGATTTGCGGGATCATGGGAATAAGGGTAGACTTTTATCTCCCCTTGTATTCCCTGAACTCCTGCAACTATTCCAATGTCAAAATATTCCTTCATGGCATATCAATCAATATTCAACCAATGATTTCCACTAAAACCCGCTTTTTTTGCTTTATTGCGTATGATTTAATTAAGGTTCTTATGGATTTTGCTATTCTTCCTCTTTTTCCAATGATTCTGCCCATGTCTTCTTCGGCTACCCTAAGTTCGAGTATTGTGTTGTATTCTTCTTCTACAACCGTCACTCTTACTTCATCTGGATTATCGACGAGAGCTTTGGCAATCATTTCAAGTAGTTCTTTCATATTTCCTCCTACTCAAGGATGCTGTTTTTCTTAAGCAGCGCCTTAACCGTATCGGTAATCTGTGCACCTTTTGCAACCCAAGCTTTTACTTTTTCTCCGTCGATTTTGAATATACTTGGGTCAGCCATAGGATCATAGGTCCCGATTTCTTCAATAAATTTACCATCTCTGGGTGATCTTGAATCCGCTACCACCACTCTGTAGAAAGGTGCTTTCTTTGCACCAATTCTCTTCAATCTGATTTTTACCATTTCTGTTGCTCCTTCTAATAAGTTTCTTATTTAAAAGGGAAAACTTATTCCCTTTAAAGACTTTCCTTTTCGTCCCTTCATACTTTTAAACATTTTTTTCATATTATTAAAATCATTAAGCAGCTTATTTACACTTTGTATTGAATTGCCGCTCCCGAGGGCTATTCTCTTCCTTCGGCTGGCATCCAGTATTTTGGGTAAACGTCTTTCCTTAGTTGTCATAGACTGAATTATTGCTTTTGTACGTTCAATCTGTTTTTCATCAATTTTCAAACCCCTTAGCTGTGCTGAATTGACGCCCGGCATCATACCCAATATATTTTCAAGAGACCCCATATTTTTAACTTGCTCCATCTGGTCAAGAAAATCATCCAAAGTAAAACCAGATGTCATAAGTCTTTTTTCCATTTCCCTAGCTTTTTTAAAATCAATATTTTCCTGTGCTTTTTCTATCAGTGAAAGAACATCGCCCATACCAAGAATTCTTGATGCCATTCTTTCAGGGTGAAAAATCTCTATGTCATTCATTTTTTCACCTGTACAGGCATATTTAATTGATTTACCAATTACACTTTTAACTGAAAGAGCTGCGCCGCCTCTTGTGTCTCCGTCAAGCTTAGTAAGAATAATACCTGTGATGCTCATACTTTCGTTAAATGCCTGCGCAGAGTTAACTGCATCCTGTCCGGTCATAGCGTCAACAACCAATAATATTTCGTCAGGTTTTATAGTTTTTTTGATATTTATCAGTTCAGCCATCATATCATCATCTATATGCAGTCTTCCGGCTGTATCTATTAATAATATGTCGAAGTTATCTTTTAACGCAACGTCAATTGCATTGACTGCGATTTGAACAGCTTTTTTAGAATCTTCGCTATATACGGGTATTTCAAGCTGCCGTCCTATTATTTTTAACTGTTCAATAGCTGCAGGTCTGTAGACATCGCAAGCAGCCATCATGACTTTTTTACCATTTTCCCTGAGTAAGTTTGCTAGCTTTCCGCAAGTAGTCGTCTTACCTGTCCCCTGGAGTCCGCATAAAAGGTAAACAGTCGTAGATTTAGGATTTAACTTCAGTTCTTCAAACTTACCACCGAGAAGCCTAACCATTTCATCATTAACAATTTTAACGACCTGTTGCCCCGGCGTAAGACTTTCAAGCACTTCCGAACCCATGGCTTTTTCTGAAACTGTTTTCACAAATTCCTTGACAACTTTGTAGTTGACATCAGCTTCAAGAAGCGCCATTTTTATTTCCCGCGAAATTTGTTTAACATCTGTCTCGCTTATGCGCCCTTTACCTCTGATTTTCTTTATTATGTTTTCAAGCTTTGAAGACAAGCCTTCAAATAATGCCATTTTAACCTTCTAATATTTGTTCTAGTTTTTTTTCAACCGAATCTAAATCGCTGCTTTTCAGCGAACTGATTATTTCCTTGTGTAAAATCCTATTCTGATTCATTTTTTCGCAAAGACTGAGTTTTTTTTCAAAATCTTCGAGCTTTAGCGTTGTCCTTTTTATTAAATCATGTACCGCCTGTCGGCTTATTTTAATTTTCTCGGAGATTTCAGCAAGTGAGTAATCATCATTCAAATAGAAGCCCAGTACGGTTCTCTGTTTCTCCGTAAGCAGCTTCTCATAAAAATCAAATAATAAACCTGTCCTGACTATATTCTGCATAAAACTCCTGTAAAGTATTTTTACTTGTCATAGTATATATTAATAAAATATTATCGTCAACCCTATTTCATATTTCGATTAGTTCACCGGGTCAGTCAGAGAAAATCAGCCGATCTGACTTGGTTCGGTTAGTCAAAAAACAGAGCATCCATATTGATTGGATGCTCCTCTTTTAATTAAAAAGCAGATGTTGATTTATTCTTACGGTTCTTCGCTATAAAGAATCGGGAGTTTAATCACCTGCCCCACGTTAATTGCGTTGGCATTGGTAATATTCTCATTATAGGCTACGATTTCATCAACATGGTTTTCTCCATTATAGAAAGTTGCACTGATTTTAGAAAGCGTATCACCGGGTTGTACTGTATATTCTATATAAGCCTCGTCAGGTGTTTCGGATTCTACCGGAGTCGGTGTAGGAGTTGGGGTCGGAGTTGGTGTAGGAGTCGGCGTCGGTGTTGCAGACGTAGTTGGTGACGGACTATATTCCAAAATCTCATCCTTATCAGTAAAAATCAGTTTCAAAAGATTGTACATTCCCCATACTATTCCTACCATAAGTAAAAGAACTATTATAATGCTTACAAATCTCTTTAAGTAAATATTCATTCTTCTTTTCATAAATCTAGGCCTCTTTACATTTAATTTTTTATATTCTCTGCTATTTCTGGGGAACGACATTTCAATATGTTTTTCTTTGGTTTCAGATTCTTCAGGATTTTCTGCCGCATTATCTTCGTTTAAATCTTCTACTAATGAAGTTTTATTTAAATCATCTCCAGTGTCAATAGATTTTTCAGTATTTTTTTTACCGGATTTAAAAATTGAGGCAGCAGCTGTAAATATTCCCTGCTTTTTTTCACCTTCGGTTTCAATTGCTAATTCTTCGCCGGAAGAATCTACAATTTTTTCCTTTTCGTTCAAAGCTTCTTTGTCAACGGCAACAGGTATTACTGTCTCAAGAAAACTATGTTCAGAAAAAGCATCAATAGAAATTGAAAGAACAATGTAGTTATCATTAATTGAATGCTTAGCTGCTTCATTAACAATCTTCCATGCGATTTCTTCCGAGTCATCCCCATCTTTGTAAAATTCACCGATAATGTCTTCATCGATACGTGTATTTGCATTTGTTGTTGCAAATATAAAGATATCGCCTTCAGAAAGGTCGTCAGTATCAAACTCCTTTATTACACCTTTTGAAGGAGAATAATCTTCTTCCTTTGGTTTGTCAACCGCATAAGCGGGTTTCTCTATTTTTTCAAAGAAATTATCTACTTTCCCATTTCTTATTCTATAAAAAGAATTAAAATTGGTAGAAACTACTTTAATTGTCCCATCCGTCAGTAAAAAGCCTGTAAAAAGTTTATCTTTGGCAAATTCAATTTCATTTTCTCCGGAAACACCATAAATAAAATCATATGTCCCTTTTATACAATTAACAAAACCGTTTTTTTTGTCTTCCGTACTGAAACCAGCCATCTTTTTTTGATAACGTTTAAGCTCCTTTTCTACGGATACGATAGTTTGGCTTTGTTCAATAAGGCATTCCATATTTTCACTTAAAGAACAAATAAAATCTTCGCCCTCGTCCGTACGCGAAAACTGAACATTTTCAATCCTATTGAAATTGCTTATTTTCCCATTGATATAAAAATTAAGTTTTTGATGCTTTATCTTATCGCTGGCAACTGCAGTAACACTTATTCTGGCACTTTGCATTTGACCAACCTCCTCTTTTGTAAATATCGTTTTTATTTTAACACCTTTGCATTAATGATTCAAGATTAGGGAAGAATAAGGCACTATATATGCATCTAGCCCGTAAGAAAATTATATCCATCTGCTTAAATAATGTCTAAAATAATGGATGTATTAAATCAATGACTTTTTTAAGATCAGCGGAACTCATCCCGTCTGTATTAATAATATAATCCCCAAGCTCTGCGTATTGAACGGCAGTTAGTTGAAATTCCATCATAATATCTGCCTTTTCTTTAATAATACCTTTTCTTTCTAAAATTCTCTCTATTTGCGTTTTCCGACTGCAATTCGTCACAATTATAAATTCAACTATATCAAGAAATCCCCTTTTAACAGGAACCGGAGCCTCTATAACTATATTTTTACCAATATTACTTTTTACAAAACCATCAATTTTTTCAACTACATACTTATGCGTTATGGTATTTAAGTCTTTCAAGGCACTTTTTTCAGTTTCGATTTTATGCATTATTACACTTTTATCATGGCTTTGAAACCTTTTTTCTAGCTCAGCTATCATACTGTATGAATTATTAAGTAAATCATTATAGATTTTATCAGCATCTACTCTGAAAAATCCCCTTCTTTCCAATATATCCGCAACCGTGCTCTTGCCGGTCGCTATTCCTCCTGTAATTCCAATAATCAAAGATTTCTCCTATTTCGTTTCATAAAGAGATCTGCCTGTATGCAAATCAATTTCCAGGGGAACACTCAATTCCGCCGCTCCCATCATACATCTTAAAAGAATCTTCTCTACTTCTGAAACTTCATCACAGCTGGTTTCGATTATAAGCTCATCATGTACCTGAAGAATCAACCGTGATTTCATTTTTTGTTTTTTCAGCTCCTTATAAACTGCTATCATAGCTATCTTAATTATATCAGCAGCAGCACCTTGTATGGGAGCGTTCAATGCAACCCTTTTCCCAAATTCCCGCCGCATATAATTATTTGACCCAAGTTCCGGAATATACCTTCTTCTGCAAAATATTGTTTGAACATATCACTTATCCTTTGCGAACTTAACTATTTCATCCATATATTTTTTAACATCTGTGTATTGATTAAGGTATTCTTCAATGTATTTTCTTGCTGTAAAGATTGGTATCCCCAAATCCTCGGACAGTCCATAGTCAGAAATTCCATAAATTATTCCGAAGTTAACCGCTTTAGCCGCTCTTCTCATATCTTTTGTGACAAATCTTTCGTCAAGTCCAAATACCTTTGCGGCTGTCTGCGTATGAATGTCTTCGTTTTTAAGGAACGCATCTTTCATGCTCTCATCGTTCGACACATGCGCAAGTACCCTCAGCTCTATCTGGGAATAGTCTGCGCTGGTTAACTGAAATTCTTCATTTTCAGGAATAAAGGCTTTTCTGATTTCCCTGCCAAGTTCCGTTCTAATTGGAAGATTCTGCAGATTAGGTTCCGTACTGCTCAGCCTTCCGGTTGCTGCAACGGTCTGTTTAAAATTTGAATGTATTCTTCCGTCATCAGCTATAACCTTTACAAGTCCGTCAGCATAGGTGGATTTAAGCTTTGATAACTTTCTATATTCAATAACCATTTTCGCTATGGGAAATTCGACAGAAAGTTTTTTTAATATATCCGCAGAGGTAGAAAAACCGGTTTTGTTTTTTTTCGATACCGGAATTTTCATTTTTTCAAATAAAATTACAGCCAATTGCTTTGGTGAGTTAATATTAAACTCTTCTTCCGCTTCAGCATGTATTTCCTTTTCCAGCTTGATGATATCCCCTTCAAGCCTTAGTGAAAAATCTTTGAGGAATTTCGCATCTGCCCTGAATCCTGCATTTTCCATAGATGCAAGAACTTCAATTAAGGGAAGCTCAATTTCATCAAGGAGTTTTCCCCCGCCGTTTTCGTTAATTATTTCCCTCATTTTATATGCCAGATAATAAATTTTTGAAGCCCTGCATGCAACATCATCCTCTTCAGGAAACTCTGTTTCTAAATATTTATCACACAATTCATTTAACTCATAAGAATCTTTCAAAGCATCTGAAATATATGCTCCGGCTGCAGTATCAACCGAAACCGCCGGGGGAATTATTTTGTTTTTCAATAAATACTTAAATAATCTTTTCAGGAAATGACCGCCTATCTCTTTTACGTAGCCCATCAAAGGCAATATTAGTTTCATATCTTTTAAAATATATATATTATGTCCGTCTGAGGTATAAGCGAATTCTTTTGGCTTATCATTTTCATCAAAATTTGTATACGAATATATTTTTTGGAACGGAACAATTGAGCTAATATCACTAATTATGTGTTTATTTAATTCGATTTTTTTCATGCCGGTTCTTTTTAATTTATATTTTTTAATAAAATGATTAAACTCAAGTTTATTAAAAAGATTATATAATCGTTCTTCATCTGCTTTGCCAATTACCATCTCTTCAATTAAATTATCAAGAGGAACGTTTCTGTCAATACGTACCAATTCCCTGCTTAGAAATGCATTCGCTTTATCTTTTTCGAGTTTCTCCCGCTGCTTTTCCGATTTAAGCAAATCTAGATTTTCATAAACACCTTCTAGGGAACCATATTGAACTATCAAAGTAAGAGCTGTTTTCTGTCCAACGCCGGTTACACCCGGAATGTTGTCAGATTTATCACCCATCAATGCTTTAACCTCAATGAAATCTACAGGATTTATTCCAAATTCTTCTTTTATAGATGTTTCCGAATATTCATGAACCGTAGTATTGCCTTTTGAAGTCGTAGGAATAAGAACCATACAGTTTTTGCCAGCAAGCTGCATCATATCTTTATCGCCTGTCAGAATAACAACTTCGATTCCTTCTTGAGAGGCTTGTAAAGATAATGTTCCGAGAATATCATCAGCTTCGTATCCCCTTAACTCAATACGGGCAATACCCATGCAATCAAGAACATCCTTGATAATCGGCATTTGCATAACCAGCTCTTCGGGCATAGGTCTTCTGCCGGCTTTGTAGCCGTCATACATTTTATGCCTGAAAGTCGGATGTTTCATATCAAATGCCACGGCAACATGCGTAGGCTTTTCGTTTGTAAAGAACTTTTCATAGGTATTTAAAAAACCAAAAACAGCATTTGTGAAGACACCGTCTTTTGTTGAAAGCATATTACGCCCCATCATTCCATAATAGGCTCTGTTTAAGATGCTGTTTCCATCAATTAATAATAGTTTTTTCATAATTCCCCTAAATTAAAATGAATGTATTACGTACATTCACATTATATACTATTCACAATTATAATTTTTATTTCTTTTTGACAATTAAAGTAATATAAGCATTTTTCTTTACTTAAGAGAAATAATTCTTACACTTACAACATCTTTCTTTTCTTTAAGTTTATCAGCGGCAACAAGATCAAACCGCGATTCAAGTATCGTAAGCAAATCAATACTCGTATAGAAAAATATATAATCATTATCTGCGAATGTTTCACCGACATCAAATTCCTTTGTCAATACAGCTAAAATTTCGCATAGCGTATATGCCCTTGAAGCATAGAAGATGTCCTGCATATCGCCGTATCCACTATCAAGAGGAATGCCGTCCGAATTAACAATCATCGAAGAATTAGTTTTAAGCGCGCTGCTTGTATATTTATATTCATCAAGACCAGAATCTGCATTTTCATCCACCTCAGGAGCAAGAAAAGGTTCGGATTCAATTGAGGACTCGGGCTGATTTGAGGAAATTGATTCTGTATCCCGATTTTCAGTAGTTTTTGCTGCATCATCATATGTATCGCTAAATCTTGCACCTGCACCATCTGCAGCAGCTTCACTATTAATATTTCCCATTTCGGCAGAATCATATGTTTTTGACGATGGAATAAAAGTTCTAAACGCAAGGAATGCCGCGACAATCACTAAAAAGGCAGCAGCAACGCCGACATAACGATAAATATATTGTGTGATTGGCTTTTTCTTTTTCTGATTCCTTAATGCTTCGCTGATTTTTTCTTCAAGTCCATTCGGAACTTCCACAGTTAAAGCAGCCATGGATTTTTTTAATAAAATTATATCTTCGTAAAATGCTCTGCAGGCATCGCAAATCGCCAGATGACTTTTCAACTCACTTGTTTTTTCTGTTGAAAGCATTCCATCTGCCATCAGATTAATTTCTTCAATTTTATCTACGCATACCTTGTGCATTTCTATCTCCTCATTTATAGGACGGAAAAGCATTTAAAATGTTCCCTGATTTCTGATTATTTCAGAAAGTTTTATTCTAGCTCTTGATATCCTGGATTTTACAGTCCCAACAGGAACATCAAGAATTTCTGCGACTTCAGTGTAGTCATAACCTTTTATATCAGCCAGGACCAAAACAAGTCTGTGATTTTCTTTTAACTCATTCAATGCATTCCATATGAATTTTTGTGTCTCTTTTCTTTCAAGTATTTCCTGAATACCAGGACTATCATCAGGTATTTGCATCATGTATTCACCGTCGCCCGATTTTATAGATGCATCTAGCGACAGCACATACCTTCTTTTTCTTTTTCTTAACTCATCAATGCAAACATTTTTTACGATACGGTGCAGCCATGTGTTAAAAGCGCTTTGAAAGTTAAACTTACCGATGTTTTTAAAAACCTTAATAAAAGCTTCCTGTGTCATATCGCCGGCATCATGTTTATTGCCCATGACTCCAAATGCAACCGCATAGGCTCTATCCGAGTAAAGACTGACAAGAATATCAAAACTATCCATGTCGCCGTTTTGGCATTTTTTAATAAGTTCTGTTTCGTTAAACGTCAAAAAATTTCTCCCGGTTTTTTAATCTACTGGCAAACCCTGCCTATTGATTATAACTTACAGGTATTTCAATTTCAATTTCAAAAAAACCATGATATACTTTCATTCATGAAAATCAGCATTATTATAGCTAATATAGTTACGAGGATTTCTACTTTTCTACTAAGAATAATCGGAAGCGGCGGAACATCGCTCCCCGGTAAAGCCGGCATGGTTTTCAAACGCAATCTCCTTCAATTACTTTCCAATAACATAAAAGTAGTTTTAATTACAGGAACAAACGGTAAGACCACAACTTCAAGGATAATTGCAGAAATCATGAAAAAAGCAGGTTTTACTTATTTTGAAAATAAGTCAGGTGCCAATCTTATTTCAGGCATCACGGCATCTTTCTCCCTGAACAGCACATTAACCGGCAACCCCAAATATGATTATGCTGTTATCGAGTGTGATGAGGCGGCATTCAAAACTGTCTGTCCTATGATTAAACCTCATACAATAGTAGTTACAAATCTTTTTAGGGATCAGCTTGACCGATTTGGTGAAATAACACATACATTAAATAATATATTTATCGGGATTAAAGCATCTTCCGACTCGGTTGTGGTCTTAAATGCAGATGATTCATTATCCTTTTCATTAGCTGAAACTATTTCAAATAAAATAATTTTATTTGGATTGGATTCCCCTCCGCACGGCTCTGACAGTGATTTTCTTTCCGATGCGCCTTACTGCATACGCTGTAAAGCACCTTACACTTACGAATACAGAACATATGCACATCTGGGAAAATTCTTCTGCTCCAATTGTGGTTATCATCGTCACCAGCCGGCAATTTCCGCGGGAAACACCACCCTCTTGCAAAATAGCAGTAAAATTGATTTAGTTATTCACAGTCAGGTTTACAGTTGTCTCCTGGCATTACCGGGCGCTTACAATATATACAATGCACTTTCTGCTGTTGCCGCCGCCGATTCTTTTTTAATTAAGCATGAAGTCATTGTAGCTGCCCTCTCCTCATTTAATAGCGGTTTCGGAAGAATGGAAATCCTTGATTTAGACGGAACAGCCGCACATATGATACTTGTGAAAAATCCCGCAGGCTTAAATCAGGTTATTAATTTCTTATCTACGGATTCAACCCGTAAACTACTTGTGCTGATATTAAACGACAATTATGCGGATGGCACCGACATATCATGGATTTGGGATGCGAATTTTGAAAAAATCAAATCGTTTTCAGATACACTTGATAAAATAATAGTCTCGGGAATACGAGCAGAAGAGTTGAAAATCAGGCTCAAATATGCCGAATTCGATGAGAATGAAATTATCCTTGAAAAAAATTATAAAAAATTGATTAATTTTATTGTTTCCGACACTGCTGATTCAATTCCCGTTTATATACTGCCTACTTACACTGCAATGTTTGATTTCAGAAAAGCGTTGTCAAAGAAATATAAAATAAGAAAGTTTTGGAAATAATATGGATAAATTAAAATTATGTCACCTCTATCCTGATCTTTTAAACCTCTACGGCGACAGAGGTAATATAATATCCATGCAAAAACGCCTTGAATGGCGGGGTATTTCCCTTGAACTAACAGAGATATCCGTTGGCAATGATTTTATTGCCGATAGTTATGATATTGTTTTTATCGGCGGCGGACAGGATTTTGAACAGGAAATCCTATTGACTGACCTTTCGGAAGAAAAAAAGAAAAATATTCGATATGCGGTTAAATCAGGGGTTGTTTTTCTTGCTATATGCGGAGGGTACCAGCTTCTCGGTACACACTATAAAAATTGGAACGATATTCAATATGATTTCACCGGAGCAATTGATATTCATACAATCGGTCACAAGAAACGAATGATCGGTGATTTTACATTTAAATGCAGCGATAGTGCGCTTGCCGGTCTAACTGTTGCAGGTTTTGAAAACCATTCCGGGAAAACATATCTTGGAGGCGCTGTCAAACCTTTAGGTGAAATTATTAAGGGTTCCGGAAACAACGGAGAAGACCAAACAGCCGGCGCCAGGTATAAAAACGTATTTTGTTCATACTCTCATGGACCTTTACTTCCAAAAAATCCGGTATTGTGTGATTATATTCTGAAAACTGCGCTTATACGGAAATACGGAGATTATAATCTTTCTGTTTTAAATGACTCCGCTGAAATCGCCGCAGGAAATTACATTATCAAAAAACTTAAATAATCTCTTCTGAAATTACTTTCATGGCTTCAATTGCACGGCAGGACATTTTTGTCTTTCTTTCTTTTTTGTTCTTTATTATCTTTTCAAGCGGTGGTAATATACCGAAATTAGCATTCATTGGTTGAAAATTTTTCCCACAGTACCCTGAAACATAATTACAAAGAGAGCCAATCATGGTTTCATTAGGCAAATCAATAAATTTCTCGGATTTTAAATATCGGACAGAATTTATTCCGGCAGCTATTCCGGTGGCGGCAGATTCCAAATATCCTTCAACACCTGTAATCTGACCTGCAAAAAATAAATTTGGTTTTTCTTTAACCTGAAGAAATTTATTTAGAAAACCCGGAGAATTAATGTAGGTATTTCTATGCATAACTCCATGCCTTACTATTTCAGCCTTTTCCAAGCCCGGTATTAAAGTCAATAATTTCTTTTGTTCACCGAATTTTAAATTTGTCTGGAAACCAACTAAATTATACATCGAATTTTCTTTGTTCTCACTTCTTAGCTGTACCACAGCAAAGGGTTCTTTTCCTATTGCAGGATCTAAAAGACCAACTGGTTTCATTGGTCCGAATCTCAAAGTATCGAATCCCCTTTTCCCCATCACTTCAACAGGCATACATCCTTCAAATATACTAACTCCTTCAAATTTCCTAAGACTTGAAGTTTCAGCATTTATCAGAAAATTATAAAACTCCGAATATTGATTTCTATCCATTGGACAGTTTATATAATCATCACTGCCCTTTCCGTAGCGGGAAGCTTTAAAAACCTTATTAAAATTTATTAAATCGGCACTTACTACCGGTGCGGCTGCATCAAAAAAATACAGATTGTCCCGCCCGGTCAATTCAATAATTCTGTCAGCCAATCTTTTTGAAGTAAGAGGACCGGTTGCAATTATAGTGATTTCTTCACTTGGTATTTCAGTGACTTCCCTATTGACTAGTTCAATCTTTTTGTTTTTGTTTATTATATTAAAAATATATTTTGAAAACTGTGCTCTGTCGACTGCCAGCGCACCGCCGGCAGGAACCTCATTTATATAAGCACTTTCCATAACAATTGAACTTAAGATTTTCATCTCTTCTTTAAGTATTCCAGATGCATTCCCGGTTGATTTTGCTTTGAATGAATTACTGCATACCAGCTCTGCCGGATAATCGCTTTTGTGAGCAGCGCTTCTTTGTGTAGGTTTCATATCAAAAAGTTTAACTTTTATGCCAAAAGAAGCAATTGCAAACGCCGCTTCGCATCCGGCTAAACCCGCGCCTATGACATTAATGTAGTTTCTTTTAATCATTCTTTTTCGTTATCAGCTGTTTGTAATCACAATCCGGATTTCCGCAGATAATATGTGGTTTGTATTCAATTCTCCCCTTCGTTAAAAATGTATTGCATTTGGGACAATTTCCTTCAATGGGAAGATTCCATGAACTGAAATCACATTCGGGATAATTTTCACATCCAATGAACTTTTTCTTTTTCTTTGTCTGCTTAAAAATAACCTTGCCGCCGCATTTGGGACATACATTACCGGTTTCATCAAGATATTGTTTTGTGTTCTTGCAATCCGGAAAACCGGGACATGCCAGGAATTTGCCATATCTTCCTGTCTTAATGACCATGTTCTTTCCGCACTTTTCACAAATAATATCTGTTTCCTCTTCAGGAATTTTTATCTTTTCAAGCGTTTCATACGCGGTTTCAAGAATTCCGCTGAAATCACTATAGAAATCCGTGAGTATTGAAAGCATATTGGCATTTCCCTGCTCTACTTCATCAAGCTTGTTTTCAAGCTCTGCTGTAAAATTGTAATCGACGATTTTCTCAAAACTCTTTTCCATTATGCCATTTACGATATTTCCTAGTTCCGTAGGAAGAAGGGACTTTTTTTCACGTTCAATATATTCTCTGCTTAATATAGTTGAAATAGTAGGAGAATATGTGCTTGGACGACCGATTCCTTTTTCCTCCAGGGCCTTGACCAGTGAAGCTTCCGAATATCTTGCAGAGGGCTGCGTAAATTTCTGTTCTTTGACAATCTCTTTAAGGTCTACTTCTTCTTTTATGGAAAGATCCGGCATATATGAATTTACAATAACATCATCATTGTCAACCTTTTTACCTGCCGTTGCATCATATACGGCCATGAAACCTTTAAAAACGACAACGCTTCCCATTGCTTTGAATATCTGTTTTCCTGATTCAAGTTCAACATTTACATTGTTTAAAACCGCAGGTGCCATCTGGCTTGCAATAAATCTATCAAAAATAAGCTTATACAGCCTGTATTGCTCATTGGTAAGGCTTTCTTTTATATCATGAGGCAATAAATCCAATGATGACGGCCTGACGGCTTCATGGGCATCCTGTGATTTCCCTTTATTTTTGTAAGTGTTAAAAGCTTTCGGCACATATTCGCTTCCAAACAATTTTGAAATAAGCTCCTGTGCATCCCTTTGTATTTCTGCAGAAATTCTCGTCGAATCAGTTCTCATATAGGTTATGAGTCCGATGCTTCCTTTTCCTTGTATATTTATTCCTTCATAAAGCTTCTGGGCTATCATCATTGTTTTCTTTGTAGAATACCCAAGTTTATTTGATGCATCCTGCTGCAGTGTGCTTGTTTTAAACGGAGCAAGCGGATATCGTTTTTTATTGGTTTTTTTAACTTTATTAACATATATAGGTTTGCCGCTAAAAGCTTCAAGAACTTCCTTAGCTTCATTTTCATTTGTTATTTTACGTTTTCCGTTTTCATTTCCGTAATATTTTGATTTAAAAGTTTCTTTTTCACCTTTTTTAGAAAGAATTAGATTTAGATTCCAATATTCCTGCGGCTTGAAATTGTTAATTTCTTTTTCGCGTTCACATATGAGTCGCAGCGTTACTGATTGAACGCGACCCGCACTCAATCCTTTTCTAACTTTTTTCCAAAGCAAAGGACTGATTTTATAACCTACGATACGGTCAAGAATTCGTCTGGTTTGCTGTGAATTAACCATGTCCATATCTATTGGTCTGGAAGATTCAATTGCTGATTGTACTGCCTTTTCTGTAATTTCGTTAAATGTTATCCTGCAGTTATCAGTATTTCCAATCTTTAATATGTGAGCCAAATGCCAGGAAATTGCTTCACCCTCTCGGTCGGGGTCAGTTGCGAGATAGATTTTTTTATAATCTTTTGCTTCTTTTTTCAATTTAGCTACAAGCTCTTTTTTGTCTTTCATAATTTCATACTTGGGTTTGAAACTATTATCCACATCAACACCAAGAAATCTCTTCGGAAGATCCCTTACATGACCGTAACTTGCAGTTATCTTGTATTCCTTACCTAAAAATTTATTAATTGTCTTTGCTTTTGCCGGTGATTCAACTATTACTAATTTATCCGCCATTTATTCCTCCATGAAATTATTATGGTCTGCTTCTAAAGCTTTTTAATGCTTATTTTATACAGCATTCAATATATTATATCCTTTTATTAATAATTTCAATCATTTTTTATTTTGATTTAATCGCTTAATTTTTATGTTAAGTTAATAATGATATAAATTCTTCTATATCCGATATCGGATAAGCGCCTTCTTCTAAAAGAGAATCTGTTCCTTTTGACAATTCTGAAATTGAATTTTTAAAAGCATATACATCTCTTCCTTGTTCAATTGCAAAATCTGCGGTTATCAACGCACCGCTTTTTTTAGCTGCTTCCACTACTATCACCGCATCAGACAATCCGCTGATTATTCTATTACGGGCAGGAAAGGTATATTTACTGGGCTTTTTCCCCGGGGGAAATTCTGAAATAACACAACCGTTTCTCTCAATTCTATTCATCATTTCTTTGTTTTCGGCGGGATAGCATTCTTTGAGCCCACTGCCCAGTATTGCTGCTGTAGTTCCATTTTCCATAGCACCCAGATGTGCACAGCTGTCAATACCTCTTGCCATTCCGCTAACAATGCAAAAACCTTTTTCAGCAAGTTTTTTTGCCAAATCAAATGAATTACGTCTTCCGTCTGCAGTAGTTTTCCTAGAACCAACTATTGCTATACAAGATTTAACCGGTAAAATACCTCTGTAGTAAATCAGAACCGGGGGTGCATAAATATTTTTTAAATTCACCGGATAATCAATATCATCAATACAACATAATTTTATTCCATCGGTTTCAATTTGCCTATGCATTTTGTTGTTTATTTCTGTTTTCACAATCCTATCAATTTTATGACGGTTAATGATTTCTTTGTCATAGATTTCTTTATAATCTGCGTTAAAAACACCTTCGGCTCCGCCAAATGCCTTAATAAGATTAAATTTTTCCTTAAAACTCAGATACTCCGCATTGCTTAAAGCAAGCCAATATAGATATTTCATATGATCATGATATGGCAATAATTGTCATTTGTCAATGGTAATCAATCATTCTATAATTCAAGTAATAGTAGAAATGAGATTAAATTTAAAAATTAATCTCCTCAAGAAATTTTTCTATTCCATCTATGTACTCAGTACGGTTTTTGGTAAATGCGCCGCCATGCCCACCTTCATCAAACCAAATTATTCTTTTATGGTCTGAATTACACTTATTGTACAATTCCTCAGTCATTTTGGGATCTATGTAATCATCATCCCTGCAATTTATGAACAATACAGGATTTTTAATTTTATGAATTTTCCCGGCAATATCAATTTTAGCCAAATCAAACTTAAAAAGTCTTTTAATAAATATTTTTGCAAAAAACATTATAGGACGGATAATAAATCTTGGCATTTTAATTGTCTTTTTTGCAACAGTGAATGCCTGATTGTAAAAATTACTGTAAGGACAGTCAGCAATGTAAAACCTGCAGTCGTCTCTTACACCTGAAGCATAAGACAAAAGTATCCCCGCTCCCATGGATATGCCGTGCATACCGATTTTTATATTATCTCCGTGATTTTTCCTCAGATAGTCAACAACAACCTGAAGGTCATATTTTTCATAATAACCGTAGGAAATATTTTCGCCTTCGCTCTCTCCATGATTCCTTGAATCCCATAGGAATGTATTAAAACCCCTTATACTGTACATATACGCCAAATCAAGCACGGATTTGTGGTTTAAAGTCACCCCATGCAAAAGTATTATCCACCTGTCTTTATTATTATTTTTTATTTCAAGTGCATTTATTTTATATTTGTATGGAGAATTGATTTTTACATAGTTTTTTTGAATTATTTTAACCCATGCTTTTATATCTTGCTCATATTCCGATTCGTGTCTGGGAAAACTGTATTCAAGTATACTGTAATCAGTCCTTTTCTCATTATGAGCAATACGAAAAGCGGTATGTAAACCCAATGAAACAAAAACTACTACTATGAAAGCTGCAACTAATATAATGTATCCCATATAATCCCGCTTTTCCTTAATTACTTCTTTATTAATGCTAAAAATAAATCCATTTATTAACAAGCATTGATGATTTATTAACTAAATAAGCATTTTACCGTTTAAAATAACCTTTAAAACTGAGTAATCTGAATCCAGTATCAATAAATCTGCACTTCTGCCATTCTTAATATATCCGTCAGTTTTTTCAATTCCCATAGCCCGCGCCGGAGTGGATGTAGCACTCATTAGCGCATGTTCAGGCAAAACACCGGTTGAAATAATTCTTTTTACTCCTTCAGCAAGTGTTATGGTACTTCCTGCCAGATTACCCGACTCTAACCTGGCGCCTGTTTCTCCAACGGTGACATGAAGTCCAGAAAATTCATATTTCCCCTTAGGTAGACCTGTGGCAAGCATTGAATCTGAAACCGCAATCGTTCTTTCAGGACCTTTGATATTAAATATAAGTTTAATTATCTCTGGATGAATATGCAGAAGATCCGGTATAATTTCACAAAAAACATCCTCTCTGTTTAGTGCTGCCGTTGTTATTGATGGACTTCTGTGATGTATTGACGGCATCGCATTAAAAGTGTGTGTTGCAATTGATTCTGTTAAGTCAAAAAATCTGTTTGCCTTCTCCGCATTACAGGTGGTATGGCCGAATGAAACTTTGATGCCTTTCGAGACAAGATAACGGGTAAATGCAAAATTTTCGTCCAACTCAGGGGCAATTGTAATCCTTTTTATAATGTCAAGATAACCTGAAAATTTCATTTCAAATATTTCGGTGTTAAGTTTTTGGATATAAACCGGATTCTGCGCTCCTCTTTTATCGAAATTTATATAAGGACCTTCAAGGTGAATCCCGGGTATATCTTTTGCAATTTTTTTATAAATTGATAATGAATGCAGCATTTCTTTTTGTGAAATTGTTGGAAAAGAAGGATAAAATTTTGTAGTGCCGGCCTCATTATACTTTTTAGCCATTAAAGGGTATTCTTCGATTGAAATTTTTGAATTGTCATATCCGCCTATCCCATGAGTATGAATATCTATAAAACCGGGACACACTATCTTTCCATCTGCATCTAATAATTCTTCATTCCCGGATATGTATTTTTCTTCAATTGAAGTTATTAAGCCGTTTTTTACCAAAATATTCCGATTTCCGCTTAAAAACTTTTCCCCGTCAAAACACCTGCAATTTTTAATAATCATAAATTTTTCCTTTACCGTTTGGTGTCAGACCTTTTAATAAAAGCTATAGCCCTTTCACGTATTTTTTCATCTTTATCAATAGAATTTCTCAGGAAATCCGGATGAGTGCTGACAAATTCCCTCATAAAGTCATCGGGTGACTTCATATACTTTTTAATCATCCCGTACTGGCTTTTTGTGATTTCTCCATTGTTAAGAGCACTTTCAAATAGAGTTTTACTGAAAACAGCTCCTGTAATAACATGTATACCTGCTGAAACAAGTCCACGGGTTCCACCCTGCTGCCTGTCTACTACAGCTATTGTCCACGGCATAGTTATATTTACCTTTTTTAAAGCCGGAAGCCAATACTTGTAGTAACTTGAACCTTCTGTAACAAGATCAGCTATATGTAGCGTCTTGCCGCCTTCGCCGTCAAAAAGCCTGTCAGATGTTCCATTTATTGATTTCATAATAATTAAGTTCTTATATATGGTTAAATGAGGTTTTTGTAATATATATGCACATATATAGGAGAAAAACCAGTCCCGTCGTTCCCCTCCTGAAATAAAATCAATGTCATTTAAATCTACATTATCTTTAATTCGCTTTATGAGATCGTCAATTACTTCTTTATATTTTAAATTCTCATTATAATACTCCAGCATATATCTTGTCATAATTCCCGGGAAATCATACTTGTCTTTTTTATGTTCGTTGATGTATTGAAGCGCCGAAGAGGCAGTTTCTTCTCCTCCTAAAAGAAAATGAGTATTAATATAGAATGGTCCAAAAGTACCCGAAGCATACCAAAAAGGATTTTCCGATCCGCTTATTCTAAGTGCTTTTGTATTAAAAAGTTCCTTTTCAATTATATTCATTGTTTCTCCCGTCTCTTACATAGTATATTTATCCATCAACCTGTTTATTTCAACCATTATATTTGCATTTTCTTCCAAACGCAACATAGGATCGTCTTTCAGGAGCCTGAGCGCAGCGCTCTGGGCTTTTTTCAATATCGCCATATCCTGGTATATATTGGCGATTTTAAACTCAGGTATACCGTGCTGCCTTGTCCCAAAGAATTCCCCCGGCCCTCTTATAACAAGATCTTGTTCAGAAATATAAAATCCGTCTGTTGATGACGCCATTATCTCCATTCTTCTGCGGGCTACATCCCCTGTGCCCCTGTTAATCATTATGCAATAAGACTGATCCGAAGCTCTTCCAACCCTTCCCCTTAATTGATGCAGTTGCGCCAGGCCGAATCTTTCGGCATTTTCTATAATCATCAATGTAGCCGACGGCACATTCACCCCTACTTCAACTACGGTTGTTGAAACGAGCAGTTTTGTAGTTCCTTCGTAAAATTTATTCATAACTACGTCTTTTTCCGATGTTTTCATTCTACCGTGAATCATATCTATTCGAAATTCGCTGAAATAATTTTTCAATTCTTCATAAATGCTTTCAACAGATATCAGTTCTGAATTATCATCTTCCTCAATTCTCGGGCAAACATAATATACCTGAAATCCAGCTTTTATTCTTTTTCCTGCAAAATCCAACACTCTTCTCCTTTTATCGGGACTGACTGCATATGTTTCTATAGATTTTCTGCCAGGAGGCATCTCGTCGATTATTGATATGTCCAAATCACCATAGAGAATCAGAGCCAGGGTTCTGGGAATAGGAGTTGCCGTCAGTATCAGCGAATGAGGCGATTCCCCTTTTTTAGCCAAAGCTTTTCTTTGTTCAACGCCGAACCGGTGCTGCTCGTCGGTAATAACCAAAGCTAGATTGCTAAATGATACAGAATCCTGGATCAGTGCATGGGTTCCGATAACTACATCTGCTTCTCCATTTTCTAATAAATTATAGATTTCTCTTTTTTCACCGCCCTTTATATCACCCCCAAGATAAACCGTAGAAATTCCTAGTTTCATAAATTCATCTTTTAAATTATGATAATGCTGTTTTGCCAGTATTTCAGTAGGAGCCATGAATGCAGCTTGATAACCGTTACCGCATGTATCTGAAATTGCCGTTGCCGCTACAGCCGTTTTTCCGGAACCAACATCACCCTGTAAAAGCCTGTGCATTGGTTTTCCTGATTTAAAATCACTTCGAATTTCTGAAATTACCTTTTTTTGGGCGCCTGTTAATTCGAATTCCAGGTTATCAAGATATGCATTTCCCTTATTGAAATTCTTATATGCCGCTCCTTTCAAACCTTTATTCTGATGTTTATTTTTAATAATTAGCAATGACACCTGAAGAAGCAGAAACTCCTGAAACACAAGTCTTTCACGAGCTATATAGAAAGCGTCATTATTTTTTGGAAAATGAATATTTCTGACGGCCTCTTCGAAACTTACCAAACCGTAATCATCCATTATACTCTTAGGTAAAATTTCTGCGAAGCGATAGTTGTTTTCTTTTAGCACGGATGCAATGGTTTTTCTGAAAATATTCTGAGTAAGGTCTTTATTTTTTTTATATACCGGAACGATTATTGCAAAGTCTTCAAATACATCTGAAAAGATGGGATTGATCATTTGTGGAATTGTTTTTCTTTCTACCCTGCCGAAAAACCAAAATTTATTTCCATCTTTCAGTTTTTTATAGTAATAATCCTGATTGAACCAAATAACGTTCATATAACCTGTTTCATCTGAAAGAACAGCTTTTAGTATGTGAAGATTTTTTCTTATTCTTCTTGATTCTATATTTGAAACCATACAATAAACAGTTACTTTTTCACCGGTCTCAATTTCACTTATATTTTTGATTATTGAACGGTCTTCGTAGTTTCTCGGGTAATAATTAAGTAAATCCCTGATATTTTCTATTCCAAGGATTTGAAAAGCTTCGGATCTTCTTGGTCCGATTCCTTTTAAATATCGAATTTCTTTTTCGGCATAATCAATCATTTTAATAACCGGTTAAATCTTTCAATACAGTTCCGCAGCTTTCATTAATAATAAAATCAGCTTTTTTATCATAGCCTGTAGTGTCCCTGTTAATTATAACAAGCATTTCACCTTTAAAATAGTCCAGTAAACCCGCTGCGGGAAAAACTGTAAGACTGCTTCCGATGGCAAATAAAATATCTGCTCCGGCAATCCTGCTGACCGCTCTGGCGAAAAGTTCCTGATCCAGAGGCTCTTCATAGAGAATTACATCCGGTCTTACAATATTTGAACACTCGTCGCACAGCGGTATGTCCGGCTTAAAACTTTCTAAATATTCAAGTTTGAATCTTTTGTTGCATTTAGTGCAATAATTGCGGTAAACAGAACCATGCAGCTCTATAACAGCAGAGCTGCCGGCTTTAGTATGAAGTCCGTCTATATTCTGGGTTATTACAGTAACTTCAAATCCTTTACTTTCAAGTAAGGCAATTGCTTTGTGCCCGTCATTTGGATTTGCACCTGCATGCAGGATTTTTTCGAAATAGAAGTTATAGAAGATTTGTGGATATTCACTAAAAAAACTTCGTGACAATATGTGTTCCGGAGGATATCCATTGAAATATCTATCTCTGTACAAGCCCTGCTTTGATCTGAAATCAGGAATTCCGCTTTCTGTAGACATTCCTGCTCCTGTAAAAAAAACAATTTTTTCCGCGTTTTTCAATTTTCTCTTTATTTCTTCATACATGTACTTTAACAACTACTTTCTTTACATGCTTGGCATCGCTATATGCATTTACCCCTGGCATGTGAACATCACCTGGGAAAAACACTGCAAAATCTCCCGCTTTCGCTGTTAAAATGCAATCATATATTTTTTCGTAAAAAGCAACATCTTTTTCATCGTCATACACTTCATCAATTTTTAATTTTTCAAGTCCTGCAACATACAAATTCTCAATTCCCGAAATGATATACTGTACATCGATGAATTTTCTGTGCGCTTCATTTTTTGAGAAGTCAATTGTTTTTGTATCATATTCCATGCAGACTGCGAAAATTTTATCTTCTTCTATTACATATTTCCCTGTTTTCAAAGATTTGAGGTCTGTATCCAGTAAATAATCAAATGCGGTATCAATACCCATGTTAAGACCTCTGTAATTTTTGTGGTTTGTTATTTTATCAAATATCATTTCATCTCCTATATTACGGTTATTGTATATGAAAGTTTCTCTGATTTCCCAGGTATAAGTTTTCTTATATCCTGTTTCTTTTTTAGTTCTTTTCCAAGATAATTACAATCCGGCAAAGACGACCAAGGTTCAATGCAAACATATTTTGACCTCATGTATTTTGTCCAGATTCCCAGATATTTGAAATCGTTGAATTCCACATCTATTCCTCTGTTGTTTTTTTTATTCCTAAGACTAACTTTTCTAATTTTGAATTTATCAAGAATCAAAGCATCATTTTTGAATACTTCAGGCGACATATATATTTTCCCTTGTTCTAAAGATACTGAAGTTTTCTCCCTGTTCATCATAATATTTTCATCGGCTGTATATGTTTCAAGCATTTCCATTCCGGGAAATTTGATGTAATAGTCCTCCATTTTCTCATCTTCGAATAATGATAGATTATAACCCTCATGTCCTCCGACTTCATAGAACATGTCCGTCTTGCTTTTGTTTTCAATTATATGCGTCTTAATAATATTTGCTCCGTCAAGTTTGTAATTAATTATGAGCCTGAAATTAAAAGGATATTCTTTCAATGTTTTTTTATCCTCATTAAGATAAAATGAAATTTCACTTTCTGAAATCCTTTCTGCTTTAAATTCTTTGAATCTTGCAAAACCGTGAATATCTATATTGTAGGTTTTATCTTTATATTCGTATTCTCCGTCTTTCAGCCTCCCTATTATGGGGAAAAGCAAGGGAGCCTGGCGTTCCCAAATTTCAGGATTCAGCTGCCAT
>JAUVJE010000053.1 GCA_030592355.1 Clostridia bacterium | reverse complement strand
GGCATTTTCCGGTTATGTAACGGATATAATTACGGATGAAAGTCTGAAGTGGCTCGATGAAAGGGATAAGTCCAAACCTTTTATGCTCATGTGCCATCATAAGGCGCCGCACCGGCCATGGTTTAGTGATGATAAACACAGTGAAATGTATAAGGATGAAGAAATACCTATTCCGGATACATTTTTTGATAATTATGAAAACCGGTCTGATGCTGCAAAACGTGCAACAATGCGGGTAGACAGGCATATGTCGTCCCTGGATTTAAAAATCAATATTCCCAAAGGATTTGAAAAAATGGACTTACTGCCCGTCCCTGAAGATGTAAGCGGACTTACATATACAACATGGGAAGACGATGAAGTCACTTTTAAGAACCACCGGGAGCTGGCGGTTTGGAAATACCAGCAGTACATTAAGGAATATCTAAGATGCATTGCTTCAGTGGACGATGGCATAGGAAAGTTGCTGGATTGGCTTGACACAAATAATCTCGCAGAAAACACAATGGTAGTCTACACATCAGACCAAGGTTTTTTCCTTGGCGACCACGGATGGTATGATAAAAGATTCATGTATGAGGAATCTCTCAGGATGCCCCTTGTAATACGATATCCCGAAAAAATCAATAAAGGAACGATTCTTGACGAGATGGTTTTAAATCTGGACTTTGCGCAGACTTTATTAGATGCAGCGGGAATAAAACCCCCGGATTTTATGCAGGGGAAAAGCTTTATGCCGGTACTTGGCGGCAATACCCCGGATGACTGGCGCACATCCATGTACTACAGATATTGGATGCATCTTGCCCATCACAATGTGGCGGCTCATTACGGCATCAGGACCAGGAAGCACAAGTTGATTTATTATTATGGAAAAGCCCTTGGAACAACAGGTTCCATTGGTGAGGATACCCCGGTTGAATGGGAGCTTTTCAATCTTGAAAAAGATCCCGCAGAGATGATTAATGTATATGATAACCCTGAGTATTTTGATATTAGGGAAGAATTAAAAAAAGAATTATATATACTTAAATATGAAGCAGGCGACCATGAATAAATTTGACAATCGAAGTGTAAATGTTTTGATTAAACCCGCGTCAGGGCTGTGTAATCTTAGATGTAAATATTGTTTTTATCACTCTCCGGAGTTGAATCCCAATACAAACGACCGGGGTTTTATGAAAAGAGAAACTGCAGAAAATCTTATCAAAAGAGCTTTTGAATATGCATCAGAAAATGTAGTCTTTGCATTTCAGGGCGGCGAACCAACACTGTGCGGTCTTGATTTTTTCAAAGATTTCATCAAAATGGCGAATAACTATAACACAAAAAATATAAACATGAGTTTTTCAATACAGACAAACGGTATTGTCATAAACACGGAATGGGCGCAATTTTTAGCCTCAAACAAAATTCTAACCGGACTGTCCATAGACGGGCCTTCACGGGTTCATAATAAAAACCGCATTGATAGTACAAACCAGCCGTCACTTCGCAGGGTAATGGAAACAAAACGGCTATTTGATGAATATGGAGTTGAGTATAATGCTCTTTGCGTTGTAACTGCCGATACTGCAAAGTATCCTGAGCAAGTATATAATTATTTTAAAAAGCAAGGCATTCAATATATTCAATATATCCCATGCCTTGACCCGATAGACGAAGAACCGGGACTGTATGAATTTTCACTGAAGCCGGAGGACTACGAAAACTTTTTAAAGAAAACATTCGACCTGTGGTATAAAGATATAATGTCCGGTGTAATGACGGTAATAAGAACTTTTGATAATTATATTGCAATGTTGCTTAAGTATGCCCCGGAATCATGCGGTATGTCAGGCAGATGCGTGTGCCAATTTGTTATAGAGGCGGATGGAACGGTATACCCATGTGATTTTTATGTAAGTGAAAAAAACATAATCGGGAATGTTGCTGATGATACTTTTGAAGCTATAATAAATAGCAAAGCAGTTGAAGTGTTTTTAGATAAAGGTGACGCTATAAATGATAAGTGTAAGGATTGCAGCTGGTATTTCATATGCCGCGACGGCTGCCGGCGTTATAGAAATCCGGATACTAATCTGAATTACTACTGCACCGCTTTCCAAAATTTCTTTGAATATACATATCCCCGGATGGTTGAAATAGCCAAAATGGTTTCTGGCCGCTAAAAAAAGATTACCTGATTCAAGGTTGAGCAGTCAATTTTCAGCCAGCTGACCCTGGGTCAGCTGGTCGATTTTGTGTAAAAGAATAGTATTAATCAAGGTTTGTTTAATTCCGGTGGGATTTTTGATATGCTTAAGACGACTTCTTTTGAAAATCTGTTGGGAGTTTTATGAAAAAATTGTTATATTACATAGAATTCGGTATTCTCGGGATGATTGTGTGGTGCATTCTATATGAAGGAATATCGTGGATTATCATGGGCTCGGGTTTACTATTGGGAATTCTTGCCGCAGTATTTGCTAATTCTTTTCTAGTAACCCACCAGCTTACGCAGGCATACAGATTTAATATCCCTATGTTTTTAATTTTTCTCAGTGTGCTGATTTACCGCATATTCAAAGCCGGATTACAGGTTATTCCGACAATCATAACCGGAAAAACTAAAACCGGGATAATCGATATAAAAACAGAGGTGCCGGAGGGGTTGGCATCAACAACTCTTGCAAATTCCATAACACTGACCCCCGGAACGGTGACAATAGATAAAAGAGGACAGGATATCAAGGTTTTGTGGCTGCATAAGAGTACTGATGATCCAATTAAGGCGGCAGAAATTATTAACGGCCCAATGGAAAATATCCTGAGAAAAGCGGCAAGACATGATTAATGTTGTAGTTTACATACTTGCCTTTGCGACTGTATTTACTATCCTTAGAATACTTCTCGGACCGACAATTTGGGACAGACTGCTCGGATTTAATCTAATGTCGTCTAAATTAATTATGCTTATTGTTATGTGTTCAATTATATTTGAGAAAAACTTCCTGTTGGATATTGCGCTGACTTATGCTCTGATCGGATTTGTCAGTACTTTATTTATAGCCCGCTTTGTAAGGGATAGGGGGAAGATTTAATATGAGAGTAGCAATAGGTAATGCAGTCATAATTATTGGAGTTATATTTGTGCTTATCGGAGTTTTTGGCATATACAGATTCAGAAATTTTTATTCCAGAATACTTATAAGTTCTATGGTAGACACCGTGGGGTTTATCACAATTTGCACAGGAGCCGTTATCAGAAGCGGAATATCGTGGTTTTCGCTCAAAGTGCTGCTATTGGCTGCTGTTGTTATGATAATAAACCCAGTTGTAACACATGCGATAACCCGTTCTGCATATTATGGAGGATATATAATCGACGAAGAAGGAGAAGACAATGCTGCCGGCAGTTGAAAAAATTCTATACATTTCATTGATAGTTTTTGCGTTTATGGCGGTACAGACGCCAAAACTGAGAAACGCTGTTGTTTTCCTCGCTGTATTTTCCGCATCCAGTGCATTTGTATATATTCTTTTAGGCGCGCCTGACGCAGCACTTGCCGAAGCAGTTATCGGCAGCACCATCGCAACGGTAATTTACTTATCTGCCCTGCAAAAATACAAGGTTTTCACTATTTATTATACGAATGAAAAACGCCATTCTTACGGGCAGTCAAATATGTTGCGAAGGCGTAATGCGGTTCTTCGCAGGATGGAATCGTTTTGTCTTGGTAAAGAACTTGAGGCGCATATTGTTTATACAACTGAGAGTCTCCATCGTATATTAGAGAAGCGGGGATGGGATTTGATAGTAAGAAATAATGACAGGCACTTCACGGTTTACGGCATGGAGCAAAACTACCATATTGAAGAGATGAAAAACTTTTTTAATGAGAAAGGAAAGGACTTGGCGAAGGCCGGTTACACGATAGACTTCGTCATTAAGTAGTAAATGAGTAAAAATGCAAAACGGCGATTGGCAATAATGATATGTGTAATTATGATTTGCAGCATTGTTCTTTTAATGACTAATATTCTTAAAGAAAAAATGACGCCCTCAGCATATGAGTATTATATTAATAACATCCCGAAAGAGGCGGAAATGTCAAATGCAGTAACCGCAATATATCTTCGCTATAGGATATTTGATACATTGTTCGAGGCGTTGTTACTTGCGGTTGCCGTTAGTGCGGTGGTGTATTTTGCCTCAGTATGGGAAAGGGAGAAGGAGGAACAGCCGGATGAATGAAGATAAGCGCCATTCGGAGATTCTTGAAGATATCCTGCAGTTCATATATCCATTGATAATTCTTTTTGGCGTGTATATTATATTCACCGGAGTTTCCCAGCCGGGCGGAGGTTTTCAGGGAGGGGCGGTGCTAGTAGCGATTTTCATGTGCCGCTACTTGGTTTATCCTGACGAAATGAGGGGATTGAGCGCTATACAAAAGCTGGATAAAGTAGTGCTGATTTTTGTAGTGGCATTGGCATCAATGATTATTCTGATTGGTTTTCGGGACATATTTCCCTTCATGAATAAAATTTACAATATGGCTATCGGCATACTGATAGGCATTAAAGTTGCAAGCGGTCTTACTGTGGTGTTTTATACATTTGCAAATATTGAAGGAGGTGACGAAGATTAACTTCATCAATGCGCAGAATACAGCAATAATACTTTTCTTTATAGGCGTTTACGGGTTATGCTCAAGAAGAAATATAATAAAAACCATAATTTCCCTCGGAATTATGGGAGGCGGCGTTATACTCTTTTTTCTGTCAATAAACAGGACGGCTGAAAGCATGCCTCCGATATTTAGCGGAGACGTTGTAGTGGCGGCTGACCCGCTGCCCCAGGCACTTGTTATAACTGCTATAGTGGTTGGAATATCAGTAACAGCGGTAGCTTTGATAATGTTTATATCCATGTACCATAAATTCGGCACCACCAATTGGCTTAAGGCAATGAAGCACAGGCTAGAAAGGGAAGATGAATGATACTATATGCATTTGTTCTGATACCTATAATAGCAGGAGCGGTAATTTACCTGATTCCAAAGAAACAAATGCGTTGGGTTGCATTTGCCCTGCAAATAGGTCTTGTCGTATTGAGTATCTATAACTTTGCGCTGATTCGATTATATGGCCCATCTGAGATTGTGCTGGGCAATTTCGCAAAAATTGCAGGCATTACATTGAGGTGCGATACATTGTCCGGGGCACTGATTATACTTACGGCATTTATATTCCTGATATGTTTTATATTCGGGCTTATGGATAAATTCGTAAATAACCTGTTTATATTCTTTTTTCTGACATTGCAGGCGCTGGTTATGACAATTTTCCTGTCCCGCGACTTATTCAATATTTATGTTGTCACTGAAGTCTCAACCATCATAGTATCGGTATTGATAATGTTTAAAAAAGACAGCCGTTCTATGTATGACGGTATGCTTTATCTTATTACAAATATAGCTGCTATGACATTTTTTCTGATCGGACTTGGATTCATATATAAAATTTTCGGTTCTCTCGACATGAATATAATTGGAGCCAGAATGCATGAGATTCAAGATGCAAAAGTCCTGGCTGTGCCCTTTGCTTTTCTGATGACCGGAGTTAGTTTGAAATGCGCATTTCTTCCGTTGTTCAGCTGGCTGCCCAAAGCCCATGCAACGCCCAGCGCACCGTCGGTTGTTTCGGTAATTCTCTCCGGACTGTATGTAAAATGCGGAATTTATCTTTTCATAAGAATCAGAGAAATGTTCATGCCGGCGCTTGAGATGGACAATATTTTTCTGATTATCGGAATCCTTACGGGAGTTGTCGGTTTTATCCTGGCCATGTCACAAAAGGATATTAAAATGATACTGGCGTATCATACCATAAGCCAGCTGGGGATAGTATTAATCGGAATTACAGCCGGAGGCGAGTACGCATATTACGGAGGAGTACTGCATTTATTCAATCACGCCGTGTTTAAAAGTCTTTTATTCTTAAGCGCAGGAATAATAATATCAAAGTACGGAACCAGGGATATCTCAAAAATCCGCGGAGTATTTAAAAAGATGCCCTATGTCAGCATTATGACGTTTGCAGCTATTTTAGGTATAACGGGGGCCCCTCTGTTCAACGGCAGTATATCCAAATATTTTATACAAAGCGGGGTAAAAGGGGGAATTGTAGAATATGCCTTGATTCTAATAAATCTGGGTACTATTATTTCATTTATTAAATTTTCAACAATGTTCTTCGGAGGCAGCGTTAAGGATCGTATACACGTGGCTTTCGGAAAAAAGGCGGCGGTTACAATCATGGCAATTATGTGTCTTCTTATGGGAATGGGAGGAACACTGGTAATCCGAAGTGTATTTAATTACAGCGTGTCAATAAATATGATCGAATACATTAAAAAAACCGCAGTTTACTTTGCCAGTCTTGCAGGGGGATATCTGGTATATATGAAGTATTTGAAAAAAATGAAATTCATAAAAGAGGGGCTCGAAATGGAGCTCAGCGTAAACGGCATTGCCATAAGCATGACTGCGTTCTTCATTTTCATAGCCGGGGCAGCGTACTTTATTGCTATTTAACAGCAGGGAGAAGTAAATTGAATTCACGAAAACGATTAATTGAAGTGTTAAATGGCAATATGCCGGATTGTGTTCCCGTGGCTCCCGACACTTCAAATATGATACCGGCGCGGCTCACCGGAAAACCATTCTGGGATTTATACCTGTATAACGACCCGCCCATATGGAAGGCTTATATCGACTGCGTTAAATACTTTGATTTTGACTCATTGCTGGATGGTTATGTACCTGTTAAGTTTGAAGAACTGGGTGAAATCGACAGAGAATGGGTTGAAGCAATTGTTTATGAAGACAAAACAAGAAAAGTCATTCAGAAGTATAAAAAAATCAACGGGAAATATTTTTGGGATGATAAAGTTGATGTATATTATATTGCCGACCCGCCTACCGAAAGACTTGATTTAAAAAAACTGGGGTTACCCGGTGAACCAAGTTCTTTTTCAATAGTTGAAAACAAAAAGGTCTGGCCGGAAGGAGACGAGTTGCTGGCTTACGCAAAAAGAGAACTGGGAAACCACGGTCTTGTCGGTGTTTTTTGCGGAACCACGGCATTATTGGGAAATCCTTCAGATATCTATGCATACTATGACGACCCGGGTCCTTTTATAGAAAAACGGGATATGCTCCTGGAGGGTTTTATAAAAAGATTTGAAAAGCTGATGTCGCTAAAAGACAAACCTGATTTTATATGTACGGGGGCTTCGGGAACTTTGGTTTTTCAAACTCCGGAAATTTTTATTGACCTGGGACTTCCCATTGTAAAAACAATTTCCCGAAAGTGTAAAGAAAAAGAGGTTTTTTCACATGTGCATTCCTGCGGACCTGAAAAGGAACTTGTGAGATTATTATGCGAGGAAACAGATATTACTGTAGTTGACCCGCTTGAAATTCCGCCAATGGGAGACTGTAATCTTGCTGAGCTTAAAGAACTCTATGGAGATAAAATTGTCCTAAAAGGCAATCTTCACACTAGCGACGTTATGTTGTTTGGGTCAAAACAAGATGTAATTAATGCAAGCAAACAGGCTATTGATGATGCTGCAAAAGGCGGAAAGTTTATTCTGTCCACGGGAGACCAGTGCGGCAGGGATACACCTGATGAAAATATATTTGCAATGATAGAAACTGCAAGAACCTATGGCAGGTATTAATCAGCCTGCCTTGGCTGTCCGAAACTTGTATTAAGTAGTCTGCCGGCATTAATCAGCCGGTGGTTTTTTGGAACCAGTTTTAACTTTCCGGCGATTTCCGACAGAGGAATTGCGGTCAGCACATTACCGCTGATAGCCACCATTTTGCCATATTCATCCCTTGAAATCATCTGTGCTGCATAAGTACCGAATTTTGTTGCTAATATACGGTCATACGGGCTTGGCTGACCGCCGCGTTGTTGGTATCCGGGGACGGTTACGCGTATTTCAAAAGCAGCCTTTGAAGCAATTTCCGCAGCCACTTTATAACCCATGGATGGATAAGGAAGACTTTCATAATACGATTTATAGTCTTTTTTAGTCATTTTGGATTCATCAATTGTCATAGCTCCTTCAGCTACGGCAATGATAGAAAATATCTTTCCTTCATCCTGCCTTTCGCGAAGTTTTTCAATAACCCTTTCTACAGAGTACGGAAGTTCGGGAATGAGTATGACATCCGCTCCTCCGGCAATCCCTGCGTAAAGAGTCAGCCATCCGGCATCATGCCCCATGAATTCTATTACCATTACCCGGCCGTGGGACTGGGCGGTTGAATGAATTCGGTCAATTATTTCAGTTGCAATATCTACGGCACTATGGAATCCGAAAGTGAGATCTGTCCCATAGAGGTCATTGTCGATTGTTTTTGGAAGTCCTATTATATTAAGGCCTTTTTCACTAAGGAGGTTTGCGGTTTTATGGGTGCCGTTGCCGCCGAGAATAACCAGGCAATCGAGGTCGAATTTATCATATGTATCAAGCATTTTCTGAATCTTATCAGGACTCTTCCTGAGTTTTTTAAACGATTCACGGCTGGTGCCCAATATCGTGCCGCCAAGGGTAAGAATACCAGACAGGTCATCATGTTTCAGTTCTCTGCCATTGCCTTCCATCAGCCCTTGAAAACCATTTGAAAAACCTATGACTTTCATTCCGTAAATTTCAACTGCAGGTTTTGCCACCCCTCTGATTGCCGCGTTAAGTCCCGGGCAGTCTCCGCCGCTTGTTAAAATCCCTATTGTTTTATTCTTTTCAGCCATAATAATCCCCCGAAGAATTGATAAACAAATTATATCACAACAGGTGACACGCCCGGATGAAATAACAGCCCTCCGCTATTATTCCAAAAACAAGGAAATACCGGTCGGAGAATTCCGAAACCGGTGATTATTTCTAAGTGAGTTAGGTGTTGATGGAAAACTAACCCATCAGAACTGATAGAGGTAGTTTTTCATCATACAAGAAACAAATAAAAAAATACTAGGACTGGCCTGATGGCGGAAATTTCCATTCAGACGAGGCTTGCAAGGTTTTATGCGAACGCGTGTATGTGATATACATAAGTGAACAGAAAACCGAAGCCAAACGAAGTAAGCTAGATATATCATTATAAAAAAACACCGGCTGGATGAAATCCAATTCCGGTGTTTCCTTGTTTTTATATTTCTATCAGAACAGATTGTGCCCAAATGCAAATGTTACACGTTAACGACCTGAGTAGTGACATTTACATTCCTTGGTATGTACACGGACATTTATGGCGTTTCTCAAACCTCTCTACTATCATTGTTTTGCGATACACCAACGATGTCTTACGTACCTTTGACGCCCCTCATATCCTTGAATGCCGTTTTGATACTGCAGTGCATCAACATGGTGATTTCCTCACTGAAATGTATATAAATCCTAGTAAGTGGAAATCACTGATTAACCCGTCAGGGTTATTTTTTGCGATTCTTGTAATGCGTATGCAGCAAATGATGGGATTTTTCTCCAAGCGGTTCTATCAAAAACTCTTCATATAGTTGCTTTACAGCCGGGTTTTCATGGGATTTGCGCAATGGAAGATTTTTATCAGCCTGGTAAATTGCATCAATTCTCTTAAGCCGAAGCTCATCTGTTCCGCCGAAGGGTTGGCCGCCGCCGCCGATGCAACCTCCGGGACAACACATAATTTCTATAAAAGCATAATCTGCCTTGCCGTCTTTAATAAGTTCCATGACTTTTCGAGCATTTGAAAGGGAATGGGCTACTGCGACCTTAACTATGGTTCCGGCCAAATCTACTTCGGCTTCTTTTATTCCATTAAGTCCGCGGACACCATAGAAATCAAGGGCTTCAAGAGTTTCGCCCGTAACCACTTCATAGACAGTTCTAAGCGCAGCCTCCATGACTCCTCCGGTTGCTCCGAATATTACTCCGGCTCCTGTTGACAGGCCGAAGGGAGTATCATATTCTTCTTCTTCCAGTTTATTAAAATCAACACCTGCCTGGCGTAGCATTTTCCCGAGTTCACGGGTAGTGAGAACTACATCTACATCAGGATTTTTTCCGTCAATCATCATCTCGTCCCTGTCTGCTTCAAATTTCTTAGCAGTACATGGCATAATTGAAACGCTGTAAATGTCCTCCGGTTTTTTGCCGATTTTTTCAGCATAATATCCTTTTGCCAGAGCGCCGAACATTTGCTGGGGAGACTTACAGGTTGACAGATGCGGCAGTAATTCAGGATAATACTGTTCAATGAAGTTTATCCAACCCGGACTGCATGAGGTAAGCATCGGAAGTGTTCCGCCCTCTTTAATCCTTTTTAAAAGTTCATGACCTTCTTCAACAATTGTTAAGTCGGCAGTAAAATCTGTATCAAAGACACTGTCAAAACCCAATGCTCTTAACGATGCAACAAGTTTTCCGGTTACAATTTCGCCGGGTTCCATACCGAATTCTTCACCAAGGGAAACCCTGACCGCAGGCGCCGTTTGTACAATAACGGTTTTATCAGGATTGTTAATTGCTTCCCATACCTGCTCAATGTCTTCTTTTTCAGTTATCGCAGCAACCGGACAAACTACAGAGCATTGGCCGCAGGCGACACAGGCTACGTTACCCAAATACCATCCGAATGCCGGTTTAACCTCTACATCGCTGCTTCTGCCGATATAATCAAGAATCGCCAGTCCCTGAACTTCGCTGCACATCTGTATGCAACGGCCGCACTTAATGCACTTGTTCGGATTGCGTTCAATTGCGGGGCTGCTGAGGTCAATTTCCTGTTTCTCAAGAACATTATAAAAACGGCTTTCCCTTACGCCAAGATTAGCTGCGATTTCCTGTAGTCCGCATTGATTGTTTTTCTTACATGCCGTGCAATTCATATCATGATTGGCCAGCATTAATTCAATTACGGTCTTTCGGGCATTTCTGACTTTATTTGTGTTTGTCCGGACAATCATTCCATCTTTGACCTCGGTGGCGCATGAGGCCTGCAAAGTTCTCGCGCCTTCAACCTCAACCACGCAGACACGGCAGTTCGCCTTGACTTCCTGATCGGGATGATAGCAGAGGTTCGGTATGGTTATGCCGGTTTCCTTTGCTGCATTCAGTATTGATGTGCCCTCGGGAACCGAAATATTTCTGTTGTTTATTTTTAAATTTACCATATTCATAACGTCCTCCTAAACAGTCATGGAATCCATAGTATGGATTCGCCCGGTGAATTCTTCAGGAAAATACTGCAGAACCTTTTTGACAGAGGTAGGAGCTGCCTGTCCGAGTCCGCATATGGAGGCCTGGCTCATTGTTTCAATCAACACTTCTATAAGCGCCAGATCCTCCTTTGTGGCTGTTCCTTCTATGAAGCGGTCGAGAAGAAGCAGCATCTGAGTAAGACCTTCGCGACAAGGCGTGCATTTTCCGCAGGATTCATGGTGGAAGAATTTAATAATTCTTTTCAATATATCCAGCACATTTATTCTTTCATCCATTACAATGATGGCGCCGGAACCGAAATTCAGGTCTTTTTCCCGCATTTCCTGAAAGTCCAGCCTAATATCCAGCATATCATCCGGTATAACCGGACCTGAAGCGCCTCCAAGCTGAACCATCTTTATATCTCTGTTATTGGGAATGCCGCCGCCCAACTCATTGATAATAGCCCTAACGGATACCCCGAACGGAACTTCATATAATCCGGGATTCACTACATTTCCGCTTAAACAAATGAGTTTGGTTCCTTTAGATGATTCAGTTCCGATTTTAGAATACTCTGCACCGCCCATTTCCAGAATATGAGGGATGTTACAGAATGTTTCTACATTATTTATTTGAGTGGGTTTATTATACAATCCGCATGTAGTAGGGAAAGGAGGCTTATATGTAGCTCGCCCTGATTTGCCTTCGATAGAAACCAGAAGTGCAAATTCTTCTCCGCACACATATGAACCGGCGCCGGTATGAACATCTATATCAAAGTCAAATCCGGTATCCAGTATATTATCTCCCAAATATCCGCGTACACGGGACTGTTCTAAGGCTGCTTCAATAATTTTTATTGAATTCATATATTCGCCGCGTATAAAAAAGTATCCATGGTTGATACGGGCCGCATAAGCGGAGATTATTATACCTTCGATTATTTGGTGAGGGTCGTTTTCCATCAGGAGACGGTCTTTAAAATTTCCCGGCTCTCCTTCATCCGCATTGCAAATAATATATTTCGGGGTTCCTTCGGCTTGTTTTACCGAATCCATTTTCAAACCTGTTGGGAATCCTGCACCACCGCGGCCTTTGAGCCCCGAGGCCTTGATTTCATCAATAATATCTTCACCCTTCATACTAAAAGCCTTTTCAAGGCTTGAATAACCGCCGGCAGAAATATACTCATCAATAGAACCGGAATCAATTTTCCCAAAGTTTGATGTTAGAAGTTTCTTTGTCAATGTTTCACTACTCATTTCTCTTCCTCCT
>JAUVJE010000231.1 GCA_030592355.1 Clostridia bacterium | reverse complement strand
TTGGGGAAGCCGGTGCGATTTTAGCGGGTGACGCACTTTTAAACTCAGCCATGGAAAACCTTATGTTATCTATTAAGGGTGAAAATATAAATGCAAAAACAAAAGCTGCGCGGCTAATAATGGAAGCAGCGGGCCCGATGGGTATGATCGGCGGACAGTCCCTTGATATCATCGGGGCTGACGACAGTGACTCGTTGAATATAATGTATGCGATGAAAACAGGAGCGCTGATAAAAGGAGCTGTTTTAGCCGGGGGGATCCTGGGTGGATGTTCAAAAAAAGATGAGATTGCACTTTCCAAGTATGCTGACAATCTGGGTTGTGCTTTTCAGATAAAGGATGATATCCTTGATGTAGTCGGTAAAACTGAGTCAATCGGGAAACCAACGGGCAGCGATACGCGAAATAAAAAATCAACTTATACATCAGTTTACGGAGTAGTCGGAGCAAAAGACATGCTTTTAGAAAAAGTTGACGATGCAATTTCCTACTTGATGGAAATTGAAGGGAATACGGAATTTTTAAAAGCTCTGGCAGTTCATATCGGGAATAGAGAGGAGTAGCCTTTGACGTTTCATGAATTTTTCTTTACATATCAATTTCTAACCATTCCATTTGTGGCATGGGTTTCTGCCCAGGCGCTCAAGTTCCTTTTTGATATAATTGCGTCAAGACAAATAGATATCAGACGTTTGGTTGGTTCCGGCGGCATGCCGAGTTCACATTCAGCATTTGTTGTGAGCCTTGCTACGGTATTTGGAATAAGCGAAGGATTTGAATCGGCGGCCTTTGGTCTGGCAATGGCATTTGCATCGATTGTGATGTATGATGCAGCAGGAGTGAGAAGGGCTACTGGAAAACAGGCAATGGTGCTTAACCGGATGTTCCACCATACAAAGGGCGAACTCCATCTTGAAGAAGAGCTTAAGGAGCTGATTGGTCATACTCCCTTTGAAGTTATTGCCGGCGCACTTCTCGGAATTGCTTTTGCATTGTTATTTATGGTGGTTATCAAGTGAAAAAAATGAAAATTAAAATATTTATAGTATTAATAATTATATGCGGTATGGCCGCAGTTTTTTTAACTGCCTGCGACAGGGATACCACGGAATCGCAGAACCCTGAAAAATCGCCGATAGCATCGGAAACACCGGTTCCGTCAAAGACACCCGAACCAACAAAAACACCGGCAGCATCTGTATCGCCTGTTCCCACACCTGTTCCCAGGCCAACGCCCCCTCCGGGGGTTAATCCAGCGGAAAGCGAAGAACTGCTGTCAGAGTTAAAAGAGTACATAGAAAGATATTTCGAACGTTTCGACGGCAGGTATGGAATTGTATTTAAGGATATAGAATCAGGTAAAACAATCGATATACGCGAAAATGAGCAATTCATTGCCGCGAGCACATCTAAACTCCCCATTAATCTTTATTTGTTCAAATTAATTGATAACGGCGAGATTGATACGGCAACGGAGATGGAATACTTAGAAGAAGACCTTGAATATGGCACAGGCAGGATAATAAAAGGTGAATTCGGCGATATTTACACGGTAAGCGAATTGATAGAATATTCGCTTGTTCTCAGCGACAACTGTGCAATCAATATGATTATCAGGTTATGCGGCCTGGATAATATTATAGATTATATGTATGGACTCGGCGCTAAAGTTAATGATAGGGTCAGACATAGGTCGAGTCCTTCCGATATGACGTTATTCATAACAGAGCTTTATAATAAGTATATGGAAGTTCCCGAACTATACGGCATAATGGTAAATTATCTGGATAATACTATTTGGAGCGACAGGATTGACAGATATCTTCCCAATGATCTTCTCATACCCCATAAAATAGGGAACTACCTGAAAGAGAATGCATACAATGACATTGGCATTGTTTTCGCAGGGCGTCCGTACATTGTTTCTTTTATGAGCGAGCAGACTAATGAGAATCAAGAAGCCATGGATGTAATTGCAGATGTTTCGCTTATTATATACAGGTTCATGGAGGGGGAAGATTATAAAAAAGTTATGAATCCTGTATATGAAGCGCGGCCCGAAGCTTTTAAATTTGAATATGATTCTATTAGCGAACCTGAAGATAAATTCTATAAAGATATCAATTTTGGGGCGCCGGAAAATTATGCGGATGCAGACGGGGTTCTTACCTTCCGCGGTAATAATTATAGGAACGGCGGGGCTTTTGGAACCGTGGATGTAACTGAAGGACGCCTTGAAATCGAGTGGTCCTTTGACGTTGGTGTCATTGACAACTGGCCCGGAACAGGATGGACGGGGCAGCCTTCTATAATCAATTGGCCGGTGGACATGGTTGAATTAATGAATGTTTATCCACAATTCAAGGATGGTGAATTAACTGAAGTTATTTATGCAGCTATGGACGGTTTCATATACTTTTGCGAACTTGAAACCGGTATCTGGACAAGGCCGCCCATAGAAATCGGATTTCCTACAAAGGGAAGCGTTACCATAGACCCCAGGGGATATCCCATCCTTTATACAGGACAGGGCGTGGATTATAATGGCGATGTGTATGGAATGCCAAAATACAGAATGTTCAGTCTAATCGATCAAAGCCTGATATATGAAATTCCGGGATATGATGCCAATGCCTACAGGGGCTGGTATGCCTTTGACTCATCGGGACTGCTATATGCTCCCGCAGACATATATATTGAATGCGCTGAAAACGGACTTATTTATATAATGAAACTAAATACTCTATTCAATAAGGAAACAGGGGAAATATCCGTAAATCCTGAAACTGTGAAATATAGATATAAAAATCCAATTA
>JAUVJE010000069.1 GCA_030592355.1 Clostridia bacterium | reverse complement strand
TTCACCTGCAATCGCTCCAACTATATCCCCGGGGCGTATTCCCTGGTCTTTGCCGGCATTGATAAAAAGTCTCACCATACCGGATTCTCCTCCGGTATTTTCGATGTCTTTCTCACTGAATTTCGCTTCAGGAGCATTGTCTTTTTTCATAGTAATTTTAAACAGAGCTGCTGCAATATCCACTGACAAATAATCTTCTTCCATCAATTTGTCAATAATTTTCATATATCCTTCAAGACCGCCATCGTCGATGGTTTCCCTGATTTTATCCGCCAGTTTATTATTCATTGCCGAACTTAAGCTTGTTCCACTCGGGGTTTTCATGAATTCAATATTCACATTGGTATACTTTTGTATCTCCTCTAGTTCCCTGAGCTGTTTATGGTCAGATACAAATGTGAACGCCTGACCGGTTCTGCCCGCCCGGGCGGTTCTTCCAACGCGGTGCACATAATATTCCTCATCCTGCGGCACATCGTAATTGACAACCATTTCTATATCATCTACATCTATTCCTCTGGCTGCTACATCTGTGGCTATAAGAATATCAATTTTCCCTTCCCTGAATCCTTTCATTACCCTGGTTCTGGCCGGCTGGCGCATTCCGCCGTGAATGCTTTCAGCTATGTATCCTCTTTGCTGCATCTGATTGACCAATTCATCAACCATTCTTTTAGTGTTGCAGAAAACAAGACTTTGCTTTGGATTGTGAATATCAATCAAACTACCCAGGACCTCAGGTTTTCTGCCGTATGATACTTCTATATAGTATTGATCAACTTCTGGAACGGTCAGGGTGCTGTGTATTATTTGAATATACTCGGGATCATCCTGGTAATAATATGTAATGTCCATAATAGCCCTTGGCATGGTTGCTGAGAATAAAAGCGTCTGTCTTTTTTCAGGAACGCCTTTGAGGATGGTTTCAATATCATCTCTGAATCCCATATTGAGCATTTCGTCAGCTTCATCTAAAACCACCATTTTCAAATCTTCGAACTTAACTGTTCTTCTTCTCATGTGGTCCATAATTCTGCCGGGGGTTCCGATTATTATCTGAGCCCCCTGTTTCAGAGCCTTTATCTGCCTGTCAATGGGTTGTCCTCCGTATATAGGCACGACTTTAATACCATCGATATACTTTGTGAGCTTTCTGATTTCCCCTGAAGCCTGTATTGCCAGTTCTCTGGTAGGACACATAACAAGTACTTGCGGAAGTCTGTTTTCCCTATCTATCATTTCCAGTGCCGGTATCCCGAATGCTATTGTTTTTCCCGTTCCGGTTTTAGAGTGGCCTGTTAAATCTCTGCCTGACATTATAATAGGTATGGCAGCAGTCTGTATTGCCGTTGCTTCTTCAAATCCTATATCCTCAATTGCCTTTAGTATTTCCTTGGATATCTTCATATCCGTAAATTTTACTTTTTCCATTAATATTTCCTTTATTTTTTTACTTCTTTGTTATATATAGATAAGTTAATAATATGCTATTATTACAATTCAGCCCGCATAGTGTAACACAAGTTGAGTGTTTTGCAAAATCACAAACTATTTAGTTTTTAAATTAATCCACTCATTTATTATCAATAGAGCTTCTGCTATGTCAGACACAACAAAGTCAGCTTCTGTTGCAATTAGTTCCTCATAAGAAAATGCCGTGGTTATTCCTATGCATGTCATACCGGCAGATTTTGCCGCAGATATGCCACTTTTGGCATCCTCGAGAACAATACAGTCTGCAGGTTTAATACCCATGTTTGAAGCTGCCTTTTGGAAAATTTCCGGATGAGGTTTCTTGTTCGTAACATCACTCCCCGTAACAAAGGTATTAAAAAAATCTTCTTCTATTCCAATGCATGCAAGGTTTGTTCTCACTTTTATAAGGTCTGCGGCTGATGCAACCGCAATTTTACATCCCTTTTGCTTAACTGAGGTAATAACATTTTTAACGCCTGGATATACATATACAAGCTCCCTGGCATTTTCGACATACAGCATATAGGCATATTCCTTCATTTCAGTCTTATATTCGAGTCCGTGTTTACCTGCAACACCACCTATGAAAGCGTCCTCTCCCATGCCTGTGAACTCAACAAAATCTTCCTTTTTAGGTTTTATGCCGAATCGTTCAAGGGATTTTATGGAAGTGGTTTTCATTGCATCTTCCGAATCCACCAGTACTCCATCCATATCAAAAATTATTCCAAGTTGTTTATTCATTATTCACCTTTATTCTTCCGGAGGTCCGAAATATGACATCGGGTATGACGGGCTGGAATCCCAAAAAATCCAAGAATCAAATCCTGCATCGTATACGCCCTGTATCTGCTGTCTGAATTTTTCCATTTCGTATTCAGTCCAGTATCCATCGGGCAGGTATGTGGCAGTGAATCCCTGAAGGTACGGTCTCATTGTTGCCTTGTATCCTTCGATTTTTGACATCTTGTAAGCTGCAACCGCAAGGGTGTCGTAAACAACCCCATATGGATCAAGGTCCGGTTTTTCATAAAGGTTCCCGTTTATTATTGATCCAATGCCGTTACCCATTGTTCTGGTAGATGAATTTGCATAATGAGAAGGGTAAATCATGGGTGATATAACATCTATATTGTCTGCAAAAACCGATATTGACTGGCCTATCCCTCCGGCATCGTAACTTTCTATGCATGTAATTCCGAATATGTCTGCAGATACAACATACCCCGCCAATTGTTCTGCGGCGTATGTTACAAACCTGTGTACATAATACTCCCTGGATTCAGTTAAATTGCTGTAATCGACACCATGTCCATTACCCGGGAAACGAACATAGTCAAACTGTACTTCATCAAATCCTTTTTCGAGCACTTCGCGTGCGATTTCCACAATGTATTGCCCGGCCTCTTCATTGGCTATGGTCATCCATGTTGTTGAACCGCTGTTTGTGATTTCTTTATAGCTTGTGCCATCGGTTTTCTTCAGGGCCCATTCCGGATTGCCTGATCCCATAATTTCATCCTTGAAGCAAACAACCCTTGCAATTGCATATATTCCGTTTTCATGAAGTTCATCCACAAGTTGTTTTGCATTGAACATCGGGGTAACCGCACCATGGGCAAGCGCAGTTTCATTCTGCGAATCATAAACGATGTATCCTGAATCATTTTTAACATTTATAACAAACGCATTAATTTCGGTTTCATTTGCAAAGTGTATCCATTTATCCAGTTTGGTTCTGTCTGCCACATGTCCTTCTGATAGATATATACCCTTAACCACCGGAATTTCCTTTGGTTCTGTGTCTCCCGGGGTCGGTGACGGAGTAGGTGCGAGAGTTGGAATCGGCGTTGGAGTTGGGGTCGGACTTGGCGTTGGGGTCGGACTTGGCGAAACTGTCGGCCCAGGTGTTTTACTGGGTTCCGGAGAGGCTGTATTAGATGATGTTTCTGTAGGATTTACCGACTGAACTGGGCTGGCTGAGGGTTTGGGGCTATTACTTTCAACAGTATTGTTTCCTATTTGACATGATGCCATCATTGATATTGTTAAGATAATTGCAATTATACTTAAATATTTTTTCATTTGTTACTCCGATCCCTAAATAATAGGTGCTTGTCAATTGTACAATATAGCAATGCAATTTTCCAATATATTGAGACATTTGCTGAAAAATATTGTGTTTTGCTTTTTTTAAACAATAGCCTCGGGCGAACGTTCGCCCAAGACTATTGTTTGGCAAGGTGTTTACCTGAGCCATTATTTATTGAATGTAAATAAATCAGCAACCCTGTCCCACAACCGATTCAACCACGTGGTTTTAATCTCTTGCTTATAGTATTTATCCATGTCAGGTTTTTGTATCCCTTCCATCTTCATAATGAATTGGGTAGATGCTATTCTGCTTTTATTATTTAAGAAAGACACGGATTTTAAATCAGTCCCTGCACTAAAATCGCCAATACCTTTTTCCATCTTCTCCAGACCGACAGCAATCTCACGGTTACCCATGGCCATCAATGCAAGTGGTTCTTTTATTCCACCGATACCGCTTTCAAACTTGGAAACAGCTTTTCCCGTCTCCTCAATACCTGAGAAAATATCAGAACAACCTGTTGCAATACCTTTATATCCTGTAGTCAGTTTTTCGTTTTCCCCAGTAGCTTCTGTCAATCCGTCAGATATGGTATTAAGCCCAATAACAGCTTCTGCCATCCCTTTTTCAACCGTTTGCAATCCTTCATTAACAAAATTGAGACTGGTATTTAATTCATTTAGTCCTGCTATTGCAGCTGTCAAACCTTCTGAAAGCTGAACAGCAGCCGGATTGTTTCCCTTTGCCAATTCGGCTGCGATGTCTGCCAACGCTTCAAAGCCTGAAGCTGATTCCATGTATCTTCCGCTTATTTTGGAATATGCAGCGCTGTTTTGAATAACTCCTTCGTTTAAAGAGAGCACCGCATCTGTTGTCCGACTCAGGCCATCCGCTGTTTTATCTATGCCATCCATGTACATTTCCAGTCCTGTGCCATAATTATTCATTTCGGTTGACATAATTCTTCCTCCTTCCGCCATATCATTGATACCATGGCCAAAGGTTGCCAGTCCATCACTCTGTTCATCCAGTCCATCAATTATTTGCTCTGTTCCATCCGCCATATCATATGAGCTTCTGCTCATCATCGACAAACCCGCCTCCATTTCACCAAATCCAGCCGGAAGACTTACCTTGTATTCAGTAAGGGTAATTGAGATATCTTCTGTTTCCAGTGATTCGGTGTCATATTCTATCAGCAAAACCCCGGCTTCCCCCGGAAATACCGTCCATATAAATTGAATAAATTTCCCGGAAGTTATTTTTACAGCATCCTTGCTCATTATATTTCTCGCTTTTTCACTATCAACCTGAAGTTGAATCTGCACAAGGCACTTCCCTAGTTGTTCCGGTGCTGCCGATAAATTCTCATCAATATTAATCTTCAGAGAATATCTGCCGGATAATCCTCCTGAAATTTCCGGATTGATTATTGTTCCATTGAGCATATGAATCGCTTTTATTGTTATTGGGATTTCATTATCTGTATCCGTTTGAAAATATAAGTCGCCGGCTATTTTGCTCAAATTCCAGATTAATTTATTCCCGTCATATTGGTATTCCGATAAATCCGTCATTTTCTTAATGTTGGAAAATTCACCGAATATCTCAAATTTATCTGTGCCTTTCGCCACTTTAACGACTACTTCCTCTCTTATTATGCTGCCATTAGCTGAAAACAGCACGTAAACCGTTTCATCTACAACAGGTGAATTTACATCAGCTGCGCTAACAGCATTTGTTAAAAATACTGCCAGAATTACTACAATTACGACTATGATTTTATTTTTCATTGATTATTCTCCTTGGTTTTTATTGAACTGCCCGGCCAATTCCATGATGTTTTTTCTATGAATTTATCCAATACCATCAGCAATCCCGGTAAAATGAATGATACGTATAGCATGCTTATCAGCGCCCCGCGCCCTATCAGAAGACATAATTCCGAAGCCATGGCAATTGTGCTGATAAAATATATGCTGAAAGTTGCTGCCATAAGTATTCCTGCGCTTGTCAGTATACTCGGGAATACCTTGGCCAAGGCCTCTATCGAAGCTTTCTTTGGGGATATTCCCTCTCGTCTTATTTCCCTGTACCGGGAGATATAAAGAACAGCGTAATCAATAGTGGCCCCAAGCTGAACCGCGCTAATTATTATTATGGATATAAAACCTGTCGGCGTTCCCATAAAATAGGAAATACCCAGATTTAAATAAATAGCCGCTTCGATGACAAAAACAGCAATAAGAGGTATTCCTATGGACTTGAATACTGCAGCCACTACCAGCATAACAAGTGCTAATGCAAGCAGGCTGGATTTCATATTGTCTTTTTCCGTCATCTCCATCAGATCGTAATAACTAAAGGCTTCTCCCGCTATATACCATTCGTCAATTTCGTCATCCATAGTTTCCCTGATTTCTTCCACCAACCGGAACATTTCAGACGAATCTGTCTCCAAAGGTTTTAAGTACAGCAACATTCTGGAATAATCATTCCCCCTGAACTGACTGCTGAAAATTTCGGGCAAAACAATATCATTTATCTGGATTCCGGTTGAACTATATAAGCCCGCTACTGAATCAACTCCCTCGATTTCCAAGAGTTCCTTTTCTAATTTCATTTGCATCAGCGGATCATCACCGGGCAGTATAATCACATTAGCTTCCTGTTTTCCATACACTTCAGTTATTTTCGCAGTACCTTCCACTGTTATATCATTGCCTGGAAGGGTTTTTTTATCTGAGTAGTAAAATTCCACCTTGCTACCCGCCAGGAAAAACACCGAAGACAATGCAATTAATACTGCAATTGCAACCCATCGGAATTTTATACTAAACTTTGCCAACCTTTTAAAATCGGCGAGAAAACTTCTGTGCATGGTCTTTTCAATCCATTTATCCGTTACAACAACGATAGCAGGCAATAGCAACAGTACGGTAATAAGTGATATAGCCACTCCTTTTGCAAGTACCAGGCCCAGTTCTCTTCCTATGCCAAAATCCATAATCATAAGGGCAAGAAAACCGGCAATTGTGGTAAAGGCGCTTCCCAGTATCGCAGCGGCTGATTTTTTCATTGCACTTATCACAGCATCCCTTACGCTTTTCCCCTTTTTTCTTTCATCATGGAAACGGTGGAGCATGAATATGGCATAATCCATAGACACAGCCAGTTGCAGGACTGCAGCCGCGGACATAGTCATAGTCGACACTTCCCTGCTAATGAAAATGTTAGTACCCATATTTATTATTATTGCTATTCCTATTGCAGCCATGAAAATCAAAGGCTCAATCCAAGACTCGGTGCTGAATATCAGAATCAGCAGAATGAGAGCCACTGCTACAATCATATATATTGGTAATTCCTTAAAAGTTCTGCTCATAAATGAGTTTGAAGACACTGCCGGACCAGTGAAATACATATCCGAAGCTAAAAGCTCTTCTATTTCATTAACGGAATCCCTCGTTAACCTACTGTCATTGTTTTCATGAAAAAATATTTGGAACAGCGCATGATTCTCTTTATAAAAAAGATCTTTATATTCCTTGGCAATATGAGACATAGGTGTATTGATATCAACGGTATCATCCAGCCACAACACTTCTTTCACACCATTTATTTTTTGGATTTGCTTTTTAAATGACAAGATTTCCAGTATATCTTTCGAGTTTACCATAAGGCTGGCGGTTCCCATGACTTCAAATTCTTCTTCAAGTAATACCGCTGCTTTTTTAGAATTGATCTCATCGGGCAGATATTCACTATTATCTGTATTAACCTCAATAGCTGTCATAAGTAATCCGCATATGACAACAAGAAAAATGAAAATTCCTATTATTACTTTTTTATGATTGAGTACTATTTTTGCAATTATTTCCATAAAATTACCTTGCTGCGAATATTTCTATATTAAATGCTATAGCTAGCGGACTTTCTTTGAAATCCCCCATCAGGCTATATAGCGTTCCATAAGGGTTATTTTTTCTCACCCGAACAGGCGATTCTAAAAGTAGTACTAAAATCAAAATATTAATTACGTATTTGTTTCTTATTCTTTGTAGTTGGTATACTGTATATGTAAACTGGGAGGTAGATATAATGTCTTTTGATTTTAATACAGTATTGTTTGCATTCGGATTAACGCTTTTTGCAGGTTTGTCAACGGGTATCGGAAGTTCAATTGCTTTTTTTGCAAAGAAATCCAACACTAAATTCCTAGCAGTGGCATTGGGATTTTCCGCCGGGGTTATGATATATGTATCAATGATAGAAATTTTCTTTAAAGCCAAAGACGCTTTACAGGGAGCTCTTGGAGAAAGAGGCGGATATTGGGTTACTGTTGCGGCATTTTTCGGCGGCATCGCACTCATTGCTCTAATTGACAAACTGGTGCCGGAAGTTGAAAACCCACACGACATGAAAAAAGCAGGTAAAATCGGCAAGTTAAATTTAGAGGTTAACGACAAGTTGATGAGAGTTGGAATTATGACTGCCCTTGCAATTGGAATTCACAATTTCCCCGAAGGTTTGGCAACCTTTGTGTCTGCGCTTAAAAATCCATCTCTCGGAATAGCCATTGCAGTAGCTATAGCTATACATAATATCCCCGAAGGAATAGCAGTATCAGTACCAATATATTATGCCACCGGAGATAAGAAAAAAGCTTTCCGCCTTTCATTTCTATCCGGTCTGTCAGAACCTGTCGGCGCACTTATAGGATATCTCATATTAATGCCATTTTTGAATGATGTAGTTTTTGGTATTTTGTTTGCTTCAGTAGCCGGAATAATGGTATTTATATCTCTGGATGGATTGCTCCCCGCAGCCCGCGAATACGGTGAAGCGCATTTATCCATTTATGGTTTAGTTGCAGGGATGATTGTAATGGCAATAAGCCTATTACTATTTGTATAACACAATAATTTGATTTCGCACCATCGTCCATACATCCCAAGGATGTGTGGATGCCATCAGGCTGATAATGGTTAATTTATTTTTTATCAGGCAGTTTGAAGAAATCACCGAAAAGGTACTTGCACTTATCAGGAGTAAAAGGGATAATACCGCTGTCGGGATAGAATGTCAGTTCTCCAAAAACCGTTTTATTTTCGACGGAATACAGATCCACCCGCACAAATGGATAATCACCGGATAATATTCCGGCAGTTTCCTTCATTTCCTTAAAATTCGTCGGTTCATTTAATTCAATTTCTATTCCCGGCCTTCCCTTATATATTATATTAAGCTTTTTCCAGTCCATATCATAAGCAATGTATTTAAGCTCTTCATATGAATACCTATCAAGACAGGCGAACACAACTTCCGGTTTTCCATTATAACAAAAAAATTTATAATCTATGAGTTGTCCATATTTGTTGTTTATCAGATATTTCTCAGCAATTATCCTTGGCTTTATATTCTTATACGCCCATTCTCTGCCGTAATAGAAATGTTTTTGCTTCAGCCATCTGTTAGCTGCCTGAATCATTTCCTGTATATCAGACAAATCACCACTTTTTTTAATGATATTCATTCTACAGCCATGATTTGCTTTTATAACATAGGATTCCGGCAGGTTGATAAAATCCTTTTCCTCCAGTTTGTCTTTTACAAAATACAAGTCATTCAAAATGTGTCCCAGGCCTTTCCCTGTCACATACTTTCTGACCTCGAATTTATCAGTCATCATGGTCATTTCTGGTTTTTTGTAATTCAACTTGTACCACTGCAATTTTTCATCAAATGTGCGGGGATTCTTTAAATCCGGAAATTTACCGTGGAAATAACAGTAAAACAGCTTAATAAACAAGCGGTCAGGAATTAAGCGAAAAATACGGTCTGGGAACATTTTATATATGTTTTTTATAAATATTCTTCTTACTTCATTCAAGCCAGCACTCTTCCAAATAAATCTGCTTCTTCTATTTCTCTGGTTCCGATATCAAATAAAAATGTTTTAAACTCATAGCCTTTCAACGTGCAGCTGAATTCTCTGTCAATTATCGGGAATTCCGCCTTCACCTTAGTTATTTCAGGTATTGGATTAAATATCCTGACAACATATTCATTTTCACCAGGACCTTTTTTCATCGCAGAGACTATGGCATTGCCCGACCTTATCTCAATAAGTTTCTCCGGTTTTTCACCCCTGCCTGTTGGAAAGAAGGATAAAATCATCGGCTTCTCATTAACTGAAAGGGCTTCCCTCTCTATTGAAACCATACGCTCCTCGGTTGCACCGGCGTTGAAGTAGAATTCAAAATCATGTTCTCCCTGGTCTATATAGGGCGAGAATCTATCCTGTGGCATTATATATGGGTTCCTGACGGAAAAATCAGACTTGCCCGCGGAGTAACCCGGCGATCTAAGCATTGTTGCCCTAAGCTCGCCGTTTTTACAATCAGAACCATAGGTTCCCGTATTAATAAGGCTTACTGCATGTGCATTATCGGACAGTGTATTCCATTTATGGCTGACCATTTCGTCTCCATTGATAAGAAGATTTTCACTCCCGTACGCTGTTTGGCCAATGAATTTAATATTTTCCAGTGTTGTTGGAACAGACAGCTTGAGCATCTTCATTTTTTCGTTCCAATATACTTTTGAAGTTATCTTTATTTCTGTGCCCTTTTTAGGCAAATAGTACCTTTGGCATATAAAGGAATTATTGTACTTCATAACCGCTTCTACAATAGTCCGGACATCTCCATCCTCTATGATTCTGACGGAATCAATATTCCCGTCCAATATTCCCGAGAAACGGCTGCCCTCTTCATTGTTCATAACGGAAAAAACTCCATCTACATTTCTGAAACTTTTTTCTTTATGGGCCCAGCTGTTTTCATCATCCTTGATAATAATTGGAAGAAATGTTTTCTCATTAATATAGTTGAACCCATCAATGATGTATTTGAACATTGTTCCGTCAATTGCGCTTATTTCAATTTCAACATCTGCTGTCTTGAATAATATAGAATCGTTTTTAATCTTAACAAGGGGTTCTTGTTTCTTATCTATTAACTCAATTTTCACATCAAATCTGTTAATGGAGTTAGCTTCAAGCCCTGCTCTGAAAACACTTTTCTTGCGCCAGTCGATATTGAAATTAGAAGATTCGTGTTCTGCCTGGCATGGTATTTTAATTCCATCTCTATATACAATTGGCATCGCAAAAATTTCTTTATTTATGTTTTGATCAGGTAATTGGAATTCGCATTCAAATATACCTTCGATTTTATATGGATGGGGGTTGTAAACTATAACCGGGATGCTT
>JAUVJE010000146.1 GCA_030592355.1 Clostridia bacterium | reverse complement strand
GGAATGGAAAAAGAAACCGGAGAGGGAAAGTATAAAGGAGCTATTAGATATTTGCGATGGCGAAAAATGGATATTAGACAGCATAAAACGAAATAAGACACTTGATTTTTATTCAAAAGCGGACTTGATAATTTATCTTGATATTAGCAGAGTTCAATGTTACTTCAATATTATAAAAAGGAGAATTGAATGTCTGTATAGACCCAGGCATGAAACTCCCGACGGCAGCAATGACAGAATCTATTTTTCATTATTAATAAAAGTCTGGAAGCACACAAAAAAAAACACAAATGGAATGGCATAAGATATTCAGGAAACATAAAGAAACCACTGATTACATTGTTATCAAAAAGGTAAATCCGAAAACAATTTCAAACCTCATATCAGAATTGAAAACCCGATAAAAAAGGATTGCATTTTATTGACGTTGCTAAGAGTCAAGAGTATAATACAATTAATAAAGCCATTGGAGAAATTAATTGTTTAATGGTGTGGATAAAACTAAAAAAGGAAGCCAACAGCTGATAAAAGAAACTAATATCAGACGTATTTTTATATTGGTCAGCCAAAATGACGGTATTTCCAGGGCGGAACTGGCAAATCACACGAAGCTTAGTCCGACACCAATATCATCCCTTGCCGATGAACTCATTTCTGCGGGACTTGTGAAAGAAGCCGGAACAGGAAATATACCAACTAGCGGAAGAAAACCTATCATGTTGAAAATCAACCCCGGAGGAGGATGCATAGTAGCGGCGGATCTGCAGGAAACAGGATTCAATATCGGCATTTTTGATTTGAACTGCCGATTACTAAATGAATATTTTGTAAATCTCACCGATTACGATCATCTCGGCTCCTCGCTTACTGAGAGTATTTCAAAAAGTATTAAACAATCAAACTACAAAGAAAAACAACTGATGGGAATTTGTATCGGTGCCCCCGGTATAATCGACAGAAAAAATCGAAAAGTCATATCTTCTACAATACTCCCCATCGAAAAGAATAATAATTTTTACGGCGAACTGACGGAGGCATACCCTGATGCAAAAATCGAACTTATAAACGAATCAAGCCTAAGCGCCTATACTGAAAAAGAATATGGACGGGCAACAGCGGGCATTAACAATCTTATTTATATTGATATTCATACCGGCATTGGCGCGGGAATACTAATAAACGGCATGATTTATGAAGGCTCCGATGCAATAGCCGGAGAATTCGGGCATATTTCGGTTGACTTAAACGGACCCTTATGCAAATGCGGAAGCAGAGGATGCCTTGAGACTCTTGCCAGCATACCTGCGCTGATTGAAAATATTGAGGGAGAGACCGGGTTTCCCACCCAAATTATCAATAAAGGCAATATTGATGAAAAATTTAGCATAGTAGCAAAAGAGTATAGGGAAAACAATAAATTTGCCGCTGAAGTTAACATTATGGCCAGATACATTGCTTATGGAATAAATAATGCGATAAATTTGATTAACCCGGGAGCGGTTGTCATTGGCGGGAAGGCAGTGGAACTTGGTGAAAAATTCCTTGGTGAAATACTAAGAACATTAAGTACTATTGGTTTAAATGGAAATAAAGAAACAAAAGTAATCCTGTCGGATTTCAAAGGCAACCCGGTAACGGCGGGTGGAGCAAAATATATTTTTAACAGTTTGTTTTGAGGTGAAGAAATGAAAGCAGCGTTTGGAAAAATTAAGGTTACTCCCAAAAACAGTATACCGATGGGTGGAAATGTAAGAATTGACAATAAATCCAGGGGTGTTCACGACGACCTGTTTTGCAATGTGCTCATGCTGGATGACGGGAAAACTGAAATCTGCCTTATGGGTTTTGATTTTGTAGGACTTAAATACAGCACTTGCAATGATATAAAAAAACGCGTTTCTGAAAAAACCGGCATTTCGGATTCAAATATGACTGCCTGGGGAACCCATACGCATTCGGGGCCTGACACCTGTATGAGAATGTACCATGGAATTGAAAAAATTATTGATGAGTATCTTGACTGGGTTGCTGAAACCGTTGCAAACGGATGTGAAAGAATTCATAAAAGCTATGAAGAAGTAATATTGAAAGCGGGGAAAAAAGAAGTATTCGATTTAAGTTTCAACAGACGTCTTGTGAAAAATAACGGGGATGTTGTTATGAATTTCGAGGAGTTTGAAATTGATGATATAGTGGGAACCACCGGGCCAATCGATCCTGACCTGGTAATACTATCCGTATGGGATACAAAGGGAAAAATGAAGGCTGCATTTGTGAATTTCACATTGCATCCTGCAATTTTAGTGGGATTTGAATGGCTTATTTCAAGAGACTATATAAATGAATTAGACAGTTTTTTGCTTGGTGCTTACGGAAAAGATGTCATTGTTCTTTTTGCAAACGGAGCGGAGGGAAATATAAATCACTTGAATTTCGAAGATCCAAACCAGTGGAGAGATTTTAGAGAAACAGAGAGAATCGGAACAAAGCTGGGAGAATATTCTAAGATATGCATAGACGGATCGACGGCAGTAGAGGGTAAGTTGAATTATATTTCTAAGACTGTAAGCTTCCCATACCGAATCATTACAGAGGAAGAAAAAAAGTGGACGGACATGGTGTTGGAACGCGACAAGGATAAAATTGAAGACCAGTTTGATGGAATACCTGATAAAACATATGCGAAAATGATTAAGGGAATGCTGGTGCGTCCGGACAAGGAATTTACAACGGTGCTTCAGGGCCTGGCTATAGGCAATTATGCGTTTTTCACTTTTCCCGGCGAAGTATATGTTGAGTTCGGGCTTTCTGTTAAAGAGCTTTCACCATGTAAAAATACGATGATAATCGGTCTGGCAAACAGCCAGTCGGGATATATACCTAAGGAAGAGGCATTTTCCCAGGGGGGATATGAAGTTAAAACGGCATGGTCAAGTCAGTTGGAATACAATGCGGGAGAACGTTTGGTAGAAATGATAAACAATAATATTATAAAACCCATGAAAGGCGAATGATGAAAGTTGTTGAGCGAAGGGCAGCGGACAATAAATATTTGCACAGAGACTTCCATATATCCATGAATATGCTTATGGAATACATATACAGAAAGTTTGGGAGCTCAGCGCTTACAGATTACCTGAAGCAATTTTCCAGGGAATTTCATGCACCTAGAAATAAATGTTTAAGAAAAGAAAACCTGAAATGTCTTGAAAAATATTTTCAGGAAATTTATGAAAAAGAGGAATGGCCGGTAACAATTGAACTTAACGGCGACACACTTGTTATTTATCAAAAAGCATGTCCCGGGATAACGCATATCAAAAAGAAAGGTCATAATCCTATCAAGGATTATATTGAAACGTATACAACGGTTTATGAAACGATGTGCGAAGGAACCCCATATGAATATATCATCGAAGGATTTGACTTAAATACAGGAGCCTGCACACAACGATTCCGGCGGAGGCAAAAATGATATCATGTACTGAATTTATACCTGCATACAGCGAAGGATTTAAGTTTCTTGAGGTCAGGGGCGGCCGCCGAAAAGTAGATGAGTTTTGGGCATATCTATCTGATCAGTACCTTGTTGAAACATTGAAAAAAAACGTTGAGGAGTTTGGCCTGGAGGGATGTTTTATATATTGGGAGAAAGCGCTTAATGAAGAAGCGGCTGATTTTAAAATTACGCTGGATGAGGAAAAAGAAGAATTTGTCATAGATATGCTTAGGTGTCCGTCAAAAGGTTTGCTTATTGATATGAAGCATATGGAACCATACAAGGACTATTGCGAACATTGCCCGGCGCTTTACAGCAGGATACTTACACCAATGGGCTATAAATTTAATATGGACCTGTCGCAAACAGACAGGGCAAAATGCAAATTAACAGTAAGAAGAATAAGGGAGGAAGAAAAAAATGGCTGAAGAAAACAAAGTAATGAACGGAGCGGGAATTGAAGAACTGGGATTTCCCATGTGGCCTCAGTTTGCACCGGAAACATTAGTGGATATCCAAGAGCCCATCAGAAGCGGGAAAGTTAATTATTGGACAGGCACCAGGGGAATGGAATTTGAAGAAAAGTGGGCCGAATGGAACGAAAGCAAGTTTGCAATATCGTGTACTAACGGCACTGCGGCGCTGCATATCGCTATTTCCAGTCTCGGAATAGGCCCCGGAGATGAAATTATTGTTCCGTCATATTCATTTATAGCATCTTCCTTTGCGGTTGTACAAGCAGGTGCGGTACCGGTTTTTTGCGACGTTACCGAAGACCACACAATTGATCCAGACTGTATAGAAGACCTTATTACCAGAAGAACGAAAGCTATCATAGTTGTTCATCTATACGGCATTATTGCGGACATGGCTCCCATCCTGTATATTGCAAAAAAACATAAATTGAAGATTATCGAAGATTGCGCACAATGTTTCGGAGGAGAATTCAAGGGCATAAAGGTCGGTGTAATAGGTGATGTCGGATGCTTTAGTTTCTGTCAAAGCAAACACTTCACTACGGGCGGCGAAGGCGGAATGGTTGTCACCAATGACGAAGACCTGGCATGGGAATGCCGTTCTTTCAGAGATCATGGATATGACGTTAAAGAAAGACTCAACATGCTGGCGCTTGAAGAGAAACTTCCTTATATACATAACCGCATCGGATTTAACTACAGGATGACTGAAATTCAATCTATTATCGGAATAAATGAATTGAAACGTCTGGATGAATGGAATCTGGCCCGCAGGTATAAATTTGCCGCAATGTATGACGAAGCTTTTAAAAACCAACGGGGCGTAAGCAAATTGCCCGTCAATTCAGAAGAACGGAAAAACTCTTATTGGTGGTACCCTATAGTTCTTAATACAGATGTGCTGGATATTGATGCACCTGAATTTGTAAATGAACTGCAGGAATTGGGAGTGCCGTGCTACGGGATACAATGGCCGGAAGCATATGAAGAAAAAGCTTATAGGGAACTCAACGGATTCGGAGCACATAAATTCCCATTTAAATCGAAAGAGTATACAGATAAAAAAAGCGTCAAATATGATGAAACTTTCTGTGCAATGGCAAATTCACTTAGAAGAAGAACGCTGAGCCTGTTCCTGCATCCGAGTTGGGAAGAAGTGCATATTAAAAAGTGCATAGATGCATTTTTGGAAGTTTGCAGAAAACATATAAAATAAGGTGGGTTTATGAAAATTTTAGCCATAGGATGCCATCCCGACGATCTTGAAATAGGATGCGGCGGAACACTGGCCAAATATGCCGGCAATGGGAATGATGTATTCATGTGCCATGTGGCCAATGGAAATATGGGCCATGCCGTCATAATGCCCGGGGAACTTGAAAAGATACGCACTGTTGAAGCGGAACGGGCGGGGGATGTTATTGGAGCAAAACAAGTTTTCAATATTGATGTTCCTGATCTCGTTGTGGATTCAACTAACGAAGATACGGTGAAAAAAGTGATTGAGGTTATCCGATATGTAAAGCCGGATGTAATAATTACCCATTCCCCCGAGGACTATATGAAAGACCATGTAAAGACGGGGGAAATAGTGTTTGACGCAAGCTTTTCATCGAGTGTTCCTCATTATGGCAAAGGTGATGTTCACGGATTGATTGCTCCGCTTTACTATATGGATACTTTGGCGGGGGTGAATTTCCTGCCAGAAGAATATGTGGATATTACGGATACCCTTGAAAGAAAACTTGAAGCGATTGAAAAACATGAAAGCCAGGTCAAGTGGATGAGAGATCACGACGGCATAGATTTTTTGGACTTTGTGAGAACGGTTTCCAAATTCAGAGGTCTTCAGAGCGGGGTTGAATATGCAGAAGGCTTCAGAGTGTGCAGGGCATGGCCAAGGCTGAAGACCATGAGATTATTACCATAGGAGACATATTATGAATTTTATTGACACAATTAGAGGGTCCCTTTTAGAAGATTTTTATCCCGAAGGGTGGAATTTTGAAAAAATAGATGCTTGTTGCTCTAATTCGCCTGAGACAATTCTGGAAAGACAGGCTTTCTGGAATGACGACTTTAAACCGATTGAATGCGGGAATATAAATGATTTTAACATGATGATGGGGCATGAAATCGC
>JAUVJE010000219.1 GCA_030592355.1 Clostridia bacterium | reverse complement strand
GAAAAGATTAACAGCGATATGACGGTCAATTCAGAATACACCGGTATTACCGGTGAAATTCAAACTGATACGTATATTTTCTCATCGGACAAACCAATCACTTATGAACCTGTCTTCTCATACAAAGGTTTCCGGTATGTAGAAGTTGTATGCAACGGTGAAATAGAAATAATCAGCGTTACCGGTATTGTCTACCATAATGATGTGGCTGAAACAGGTACATTCTTATGTTCTTCAGATTTAATTAACTCAATCCATGGAAACTCACGCAGAGCTTTTCTCTCGAACCTTCACCATTTGGTCACCGATACGCCGATATATGAAAAAAACGGATGGACCGGGGATGCTCAGCTGACATCAGTTATGGCTATGTATAATTTCAACATCAATTCGCTATATGAAACCTGGCTGCGGGATTTTGCCGACTCCCAGATGGGGAATGGTGAGATCCCTCCCATAATCCCTTCTCCGGGATGGGGTTACACATCTTCTGATTTTGGTTGGGAGGCCGCTAAATATGCACTACCTGCATGGGATGCTGCATATTTCGAAATTGCATGGCATCTGTACCGTTTCTATAATAACCGGAAGGTAATTGAACAAAATTATCATAATATGGCTAAATATCTGGAATATTTGGGTTCATGTTCTGAAAAATTTATAATTACAACCGGTCTCGGCGACTGGCTTGCTCCCGTCGGGGAAGATAAAAAGAGTGCCAGGCTCCAGCCTGAAGAAAATCATCTGTCATCAACAGCTTATTATTTCCGTATGGCCGGTCTTTTTGCGAACTTCGCGGGAATTATGGGTAAAAAGAAAGACGAAGCCGAGTACCGGGCATTATGTCTTAATATAAAGAATGCATTCAATAGCAGATTTCTTGATAAAAGCAAACAAATATACCGGTTATCTGATAATTTACCATACAGACAGACTCCGAATATCCTGCCCCTGGCATTTAACATGACTCCCGACGGCATGGCGGCGGGTATCGCCCGGAACCTTAATGATGACATAATAAATGGACGGAACGGGCATTTATGGTGCGGTATTCTCGGTACCAGATATATTTTTGATGTTCTGTGCAGGTACGGTTATATAGATACAGCATACGGAATTATTTCAAAAACAACCTATCCTTCATGGGGATACTGGATTAAAAACGGAGCAACTGCGCTTTATGAAGACTGGGAACTTGATACCCGTTCCCGCAACCACCATATGTTCGGTTCTGTTGATTCTTGGTTTTTTTCCCATCTTTCAGGTATTCAGACAGACGGTCCCGGTTTTGATAAGGTTATTGTCAAACCTTACTTTCCTACCGGTTTAAATCATGTTAAATCCACCTTCAAAACCGCCAAAGGTGTTATTGCAGTATTATGGGAAAGAATTTCGGATAACGAAATACGAATGTGTCTGGAGCTGCCGACCGATACCAAGGGTGTATTTATAAACACCCTGTCACCGGGTCATGATATACCGCTCGGGCAAGGCATGACTGAATTTACTATATCTGTTTAGGGAGCTGCTCCCACAGAGGTTTTCCTACTGCAGCCCCCGTTACTTTCGTTTCTATTAAAATCACATTGCCCGGCTCATCGCAATCATCTGAACTTCCCGGGCAACCTCTGTTTTTTTTCGGTTTGCCATAGCTGCTACCCGAAGATCCTGCCATTGATACAACAGAAGTGTTTTCATTTACAGCTACGCTGACCTCTATTTCAAAAGCTCCTTTTGCAACCGCTGATTCATAAGCTTCTTTTCGGGCATAATCTTTTGCATGTGCAACGGCCTCTTCATAATCTGAAAAATCAGCTTTTCCGTTCTTTGTGAATACAGAATATCCGGATACTCCCTCAGGTGCGTAATCAGGAGTTACACTAATCACAACTTCCGCCCGTATGTACCCTGTAATCGCTCCCACAGCATTAGCCACATGGGCAAATTCCGGTATGATGCATTTGGTTTTCATAGCATCCGCAACGTCATTAAGAAAAACATGGGCCGGCGCACCTATGCCAACCAGGGAAAACGGTGTTGTCAGACTGCTGAAAAAGTTGTGCTCTTCACCTTCCTGTCCATCCGCTTTTCTTCGAACTTTCCTAAAACCATTAATCAACACCCCGGCAAGCTGCTCTGACAGGCCGTCCTTGAGCAGTGACCTATCTTCATCCTCTATCAATGTTTTTGCTATTTTTAAAAATAGCTTTTCTTTTATATTTTCATATACATCCCGGATCAGTGTTTTAATATCGATATCCAGTTGATATGCCATGCAAAGGGCTCCGGTTTCACCCGCTTTACCATCCCATCGGTTAAAATCGCCTTTTATATGCATCAAATCTGTAGGTGTAAGCCCTATTTTAGCTACAATACCATATTTTTCCAATCTTCCTGTTTCAGTTTCGACCAACGACGATTTTAATTTTGTTGAAATTTCTACTATGCTTGCAGGTCCGCCGTTTAATACTCCGGCAATCTCTTTTTCCTGCTTGTTATAGAAATCATCATTCGTAATATCTTTTAGCAAATAATAGAATTCACACAGTGGAAAAAAATATTTTTTCTTTCCTGAAAAAACAGCATTTATTTTATCTGTCATAACCGGCCATCTGGCTGCAGCCCACGAAAGAGGTGCAACCCGCTCCGGTCCCACCGTTATTTCCCCTTCATTATCAAAGGCAATTCTACTATCGCCTCCCAATCCCATTGTCTCTATCAGAATTGAGTGGGTTCCTGTTCTCCATTTCCCGACTACTGCGCCTTCGTCAGCCAACCTCGGAATGCCGTTTCGCACTATGGCCATATCACTGGTAGTTCCTCCCATATCTATTATGACGCAATCCTTCTCATCTGAAAGATTCATACCACCTTCAATACTGGCTGCCGGTCCGCATAACAGTGTCTCTACAGGATGATCAAGGGCGAATGCTTCATTCATAAGACTACCGTCGCCTCTTACAATGGCTATGGGCGCAAATATTCCCCTTTGCTCCAGGCTCACCTTTATTGCTGCCAGAAACTCTCCAATCAAAGGAATCAGCTGTGCATTAAGCAGAGCGCTTGCTGCCCTTTTCAGAAGATTGATTTTTGCAGTCAACTCATGGCCGCATACTACTTTTTTCCCAGTCAATTCAATAATTATTTTTTTTGTGTTTTTTTCAAAATCGCAATTATTCATACCCCATATCTCTACTACGGCATAAGAATCCACATTATTTCCCAAAGCTTTGATTTCGTTTTTAAGCAATATCCAGTCCGGTTCAGAAACAATATTGCCCTTAAGGTCGTGCCCTCCTTCAAGAAAAATAATATCATTAACTGAAG
>JAUVJE010000018.1 GCA_030592355.1 Clostridia bacterium | reverse complement strand
TAGATTTTGTTTTGGATGTGATGTTCCATGGTTCCTCCCATTATATTTATCAATATAATAATGCCCTTTCATATCATATAAAAATGGCATCTTATAAAAAAACCTTGTTTTCATTATACACTAAACAAGTTGTTTGTCTATGACGAAACAACACAGTTATTAAATTCATCCTTTATGCGCTCCTCGTCCAGTTTATATCCAATTAAAACCAGCCTTGATATGGGGTCGTTTTTTTTATAGGACTGTTTGGTGTATAAAATAGCACCGACCCATTCAATATAAATAGAGCCGGCCCCGGTGTTTAGAAAACCTTTTGCGCGCAGCAGTGATTTTTCCTGCCTGACGAGAAGACGTTTTACTTTCTCTTTATCAAACAAGCCGGATGACGCTAAAGTAACAGAAGAAATATTCTGAGGGGGAGTGATGTCCAAAGAGCTGCGGGTTGTCCAGGTTCCCGATAAATCCAACCATTTGGAAAAGTTAATTTTCCCAAAAGCGGTCTGTACCAGTGAAGAGTCGGGATTCAATTCGCGAATACTGTTTTCCAGTTGGATAATGTAATCGGCGCTCACAAGATCGGTTTTATTCACCACGCAGACAGAGGCTTCTTCCACCTGGCTTTTAACAGCCGGGAGCGTTTTGAAAACTTTATGAAAGTTTGCTGCGTCAATCAGACAAAAATTCTGCTTAATGTCAATTCGTCCCTGCAATGGAGGTATGCTGAGATATTCGCCGATGTCACGGGTATTTGCAATACCGGTGGATTCAATAATAGCGACATCAAATGAAGGAGAGTGCGTGGTGATGTTGTCCAGTGTCTTTATAAATTGGTCACGTGTGCATACGCAGAATATTGAACCTTGGTTGACTTCGAATACGGTTCCTGCATCGGAATCCACCAAATCTTTGTCAATATTGGTTCTGCCGAATTCGTTAATCAGAAGAGCAACGGATTTTCCCGACTCGTTCAGATGAATAAGCAGTTCATTTAAGAATGTGGTTTTCCCGGAGCCGAGGAATCCGGTAATCAGTATAACAGGCAATTTTTTCATAATGTCAGGTCTTTCAGCCATTCTTTGACTATTTTAACTTCGGGGGCTTCTGCCCAGGTCTTTAGCTGTGAAGTACAGAGTATGACTGCCGGTAATTTTTTAATACCGTAGCTTTGTGCGAGTTCAGTATCTTCTGTAGGTACTGCTTCTACATCAACACCAAGTTCCATGATGGCGGTTTCAACATTTTCCACTGCTTCCAGGCATTCCTCGCTGCCGTCTGTCAAAATAATAATCTTAGTCTGTTTTCGTTTGATTTTAATTTTAAGTTTTTTATTAATTCTTGCCTGGAGTGCTTCAACCAGTTGATTTCTAGTTGGGATAACGCTGACAAAAGTAATTTCACCATCAATGCAGATTGTAGGTACATTTTTTACCATCAGAGAAGCCATAAAAGCCACGCTTTCAGGAGATTTAATTTTATGTTCCCTCCAGATTACCAACTCATCAAACTGGGGAACTATGGCTTTAACCGATTCTACCATGTACTGGCAGGGTGCGCAGGCTTCTGAGTCAAGCGTGATTATATCGACGATAACTTTATCGGCGCGTCCGTATTCAGACATGTTGAACAGACGCTGTTCCTCTGTAAAACCCTCGGCAGCCAAGGTTTCGGCTACCTCTCTTTTATAGTCGTCTACGGCCACATCAGCAACGGCCTGAAGATTGGCAATGGGCGTATCGTATGGAATATCGCAACCCGGGGCAAGGATGTATCCGGTGGTGCCGCCTGTCTTCAGACATTCATAAGCATAAATTGAGTTTTGATCTTCCGTGCCATTAAGCAGCGCGGTTGTCAAACGGAGGTTTCCGCCGAAGCTAACGTTACGCTTCAGACAGATCCTTTTTACTATATCGAGGGGAATATTTTCATCAACACTTAAATTATCCGGTCGGCAGTCGCACATTACTTCGAGATTTTTCAATGCGTGTCCGCAGACGAAGAAGCTTGATAATTTGCCTCTTTCTCTTACATAATCAAACAATTCTGAACAACCGGGTGTTACGAATTCCGTAAAATGCTCAGGGCTGATTTGACTTGTCATCGGGTCTACAAGAGCTATTATGTCGCATCCTGCGTCAATGTAACCGTCAATCATGACTTTTCCTACTTCGGTGCAAAATTTTAGCAGTTCCAACAGACCCTTAGGGTCATCGTACATCTCCATAAACAAATTGGAACCCAGCAGATGAAGAGCCAGGGTAAAGGGACCTGTAATCAATCCATACAAGGCTGTATCAGGCAATGCTTTTCTCAGCTTTTTAGCAGCATCCATCATAATAGGGATTCTTGCGCTGTTTAAATCAGGCATTGTTAATTCACTGAGTTTTTTTATATCAAGAATATGGGAGGATACTGCGGGGGGATTAAGTTTTTCCCATTTAAGATCACAACCCAGAGCTTCTGCTTCAACCTGGAGGTCGAAAGAGACTGGAATACCGTCAGCTTTGTAAAGTTCCGCTGCTTTTATTTGGCCTTTAACAATAAGGTCCGCATCTTTTAGGAACTCATCGGCTCCAAGGCCTATCAGAGAACCACCGTGGCAACCGACAAACGGTACCCAAGGCACCCTTTCGGTTGTTTCTAGTTTGATAGCTGAAAGTACAAGTTCTTTTCCTGTTTTCATGATTATTCTCACTTTCCTTATGAGTATTTTTAAATCACATCTATTCTAGTGTATTGTTAAGTTTCTGGCAATATAATATTTGCCATTTTTACAACTATTTTGTCATTAAAAAAAGACTGTACCATTTAAGTGGTACAGTCTTGTAGCCGGCTATTATTCCGAAATTAGAATAACCCGGATATTTTTCCTGTTTTATCAACATCTATACTCTCAGCCGAAGGGATTTTTGGAAGGCCGGGCATAGTCATGATATCGCCGGTGAGAGCTACCAGGAAGCCTGCGCCTGCGGACACCCGCACATCTCTTACACCAACGGTAAAGCCTGTAGGCCTGCACAATTTTTTAGGATTATCCGAGAGGGAATACTGTGTTTTAGCCATACATATCGGCAGATTGCCGAATCCCATCTTTTTGAGTTTCCTGATTGCCCTTGATGCTGTTGTGGTGAAATCAACCCCGTCGCCTCCATATATTTTGGTTACTATAGCTGTAATTTTATCCTTGATACTCATTTCGTCACTGTAAGTAAAACGGAAATTTCCATTTTCGGCTTCTACGAGGGTCACAACTTCTCTTGCCAGAGCTTCTCCGCCTTCTCCGCCTTTAGCCCAGACTTCGGAAAGAGCAATATTAACTCCAAGCTCCTTGCATTTTTTTTCAACAAATTCAAGTTCTTTCAATGAATCGGTAGGAAAGCGGTTAATAGCAACTACTGCAGGCAATCCAAAGTTAACCGTAATATTTTCTATATGTTTAAGAAGATTCGGAATACCGTTTGCAAGGGCTTCCAGATTTTCGGCTCCAAGGTCTTTTTTCTTTACGCCGCCGTGATGTTTTAATGCTCTGACTGTTGCAACTATTACAACTGCAGAAGGAGTTAGACTGCCAACGCGGCATTTAATATCAAGAAATTTTTCTGCTCCCAAATCAGCTCCGAAGCCTGCTTCAGTTACTACATAATCGGCAAGTTTAAGCGCCATTTTCGTAGCCATAAGACTATTGCATCCATGAGCGATATTGGCAAATGGTCCTCCGTGGATAAAAGCGGGGGTGTGTTCAAGTGTCTGAACAAGATTTGGCTTTAAAGCATCTTTTAAGAGAGCTGCCAGAGCCCCGGCAGCTTTAAGCTCGCCTGCAGTAACAGGTTGATTACCGTAAGTGTAGCCAACGACTATTTTGTTAATTCTTTCCTTCAGGTCGTCGAGGTCATTTGAAAGACACAGGATTGCCATTATTTCAGAAGCCACTGTAATATCGAATCCATCTTCCCGCGGGGTGCCGTTGCTTCTGCCATTAAGACCGTTTACCATGAATCTTAGCTGCCGGTCATTCATGTCAACGCAACGTTTCCATGTTATTCTCCTGGGATCAATATTGAGTGGGTTTCCCTGATAGATGTGATTATCAATCATAGCCGCAAGAAGATTGTTGGCGGCGCCTATAGCATGGATGTCACCTGTAAAATGCAGGTTTATGTCTTCCATGGGCACCACCTGGGCATAACCGCCGCCTGCGGCTCCGCCCTTTATTCCGAATACAGGTCCCAAAGAAGGTTCCCGAAGAGCTATCATTGTGTTTTTGCCAATTCTGTTAAGTGCATCGCCGAGTCCAACGGATGTAGTGGTTTTTCCTTCACCGGCCGGAGTGGGAGTAATTGCTGTTACAAGAATCAGCTTGCCATCTGCCTTTGTTTCTCTTCTTGAGAGCATGTTGTAGTCGATTTTGGCTTTATATTCACCATATAGCTCTACGTCGCTTTTCTCGATACCCAGCTTATCTGCTATTTCCAGGATAGGTTTCATTTGATTGCCTTGGGCAATTTCTATATCGCTTTTCATCCGAGTGTTTCCTCCGTCGCATATTTATTATATTTTATAGGCAACCAATAATCACGCTGCCATAAAAATTTTCTTACGTACACACAGACAGATTGATTTTCAATCTGCGGCAGACATATCATTCTTGCGGACCGCTTTGAAAAATGCAATATTATCTGCCTCTGTGAATAACAATAATCTGCTTATTTTTAATAATATGCAAATCATCAAAAGGATTATATCACTACCGGGCGGGGGGTTCAATTATTTATGCGGATGATAATTGTTCCTATAGGACTGAAGGCGGGTCCCGGCGAATTACAGGAGCCGGCACTAATTGACAAGGGAAAATTGGTGAAATATAATGGGTTATGAAAATTACGGAATAAAGTGAGGAATTATTGTGATTATTATAGGAGAAAAAATCAACAGTACGTTGAAATCTGTTCGTCCGTCTATTGAAAATTATGATACTGCGGCGATACAAAAACTGGCAAAAAGGCAAGCAGCCGCCGGAGCTTCATATATTGATTTAAATGCAGGCATGTTTTATGAGGATGAACCGGAACGACTGGAGTGGCTTGTAAAAACTGTACAGGAAGTAGTAGATTTGCCTCTATCCTTGGATTCGCCAAACCCTAAGGCAATTGAAGCGGGCCTGAAGGTTAATACAAACGGCAAACCCATAATCAACTCTATTACGGATGAAAAGGAACGTTTTGATGAAGTGCTTCCTTTGGTTGTTGAGTATAATACAGCGGTGATTGCGCTTTGTATGGATGATACGGGAATGCCGGAAACAGCGGAAGACAGGGTTGCGATAGCAAGAAGACTCATTAAGAAACTGAGTGAAGCCGGTGTGGCGCATGAAGATATTTACATCGATCCTCTGATTCGCCCGATTGGCACAGGTTCACACTACGGCAAGGTTGCACTAGGAACAATGCGTATCGTGAAAGAAGAATATCCGGATGTGCATGTCACATGCGGACTCAGTAATATTTCTTTCGGGATTCCTGCAAGAAAACTGATGAACCAGACATTCCTTGTCGCTGCAACGGCAAACGGTATGGATGGTGCCATTCTTAATCCTTTGGATAAAAAACTCATGACTTTCCTATATGCTGCGGAAGCCCTTATGGGACATGATGATTTCTGTATGGAGTACCTTACTGCTTTTAGGGAAGGTAAATTGGAAGGTTACTTACCTAAGTAAAAAAAAATAAACCGGATTTTACTATACCGTGCAATCATACATGCTATGATTGCATGGTTTTTTTATTGTTAATGATAACTGACATTTTTGAATAGAGTTCCATGAATCCACTGATTGAAAGCACACTCCCGAAAGCGATGGTTCCCAGTTTTCCCCCGGCACCTTGTAATGGGGCCGAATAGATAAATGCAAGTCCGGCAATAATTCCTGCAAGAGCAATGAAAATTTCATTTTTAATACGGTTTTGAGCAGACATCCCGATAAAGGATGCACAGAAAACCATAACGCTCAGGGAAGTGCCTGTTGCGGGGAAAATCAGTGGAAGAAAGATTCCCGCCATAACTCCCATCATGCCCGATGCGAGGACAGGTCCCAGTTTCAGCCGAACTGACATACTGTATGTAATTACCGCGGCTGTTATGGAAAAAGCTACCAATAATAATCCTATATCCCATCCGACTACATCTGTGCTTGTAATATTTTTCCCAGTCAAAAGCGCAGCTGCAATAACGCCAGAAAAAGCAATCGTCCCGAATTTTCCGCCAAACCCGTTTAAAATGTTTTTAGAAAGAACAAAAAGAATACCTGCAAGTCCCCCGGCGAGAAGCATTACAAAAGGAGGAACCAGCAAACTGGAACTCATCCCTGCAAATGATCCGCAGAAAATGGCCGGTGCATACTTTGGAAGAAAAATTGCTGCTGCGACACCCACAAGCCCTGAGGCAAGGACAGGCCCAAGTCCCGCGTAAATACTAAGTGCATAGGTGCCGACGGCACCAATGAAAACTGCTGTGAAAATTTTCAAGTTCTCTTTGCTAAAAACTTTTTCCTGTATTTTTGAAATTGTATTATGGATCAATTCACTGAATAGTTTATAAAGAATGCCCAATACGGCTGCCAGCAGTAAAAGACCGATTAATAGATTTATTACTAATGCTGTTACAGTTGAGAGGCCATACAACAGGAGTGTCATTGCTGCTAAAATAGCAAAACCTGCAAAAAAAACCCTGAATTTCCTTTTGTCTTGACTCTGTTTCATCAATGCCTACCTTAATGCTTTCTTTTTACCGGCTGATAATTTACTTATCCGGATTTTTATTCCAATACGAATTATTTCATTATCTATATAATATGTCAACACAACTGCTGACTAAATAAGCATTACATGGATTGCCGCTAAAAACCGGGGATTGACGGGGTTGATATAATATGTATAGAATTGAAATTGTCTGTAAGTTGGTGCATGGAGGGTATAATGGATTGTTTTGAATCAATAATAAAAAGAAGAAGCATAAGAAAATTTAATAGGGAAGCCGTTTCAACCGAGTTGCTTAAAGAATTGGTCAAGTATGGAAGCATGGCGGCGAGTGGGATGAATGTGCAGCCATTAAAATATATTATTGCTACTTCTGATGAGAAGTGCTCTGAGATTTTTAAACATACCAGATGGGCAGGATATTTAAAGGGGAAAGGATCTCCTTCTTTTAATGAAAGACCAGCGGCATTTATTCTTGTACTGAACGATAATGAACTGCGAAAAAGCGGGTATGAACTTGATGCCGGGGCGGCGGTTCAGAATATATTGCTTGCTGCTCATGCCGCTGGATTGGGAACGTGCTGGCTGGGAGCGATAGATTATGAAAAAATCAATGAAATTACGGGAATTGAAGATAGATATAAATTAATATCGGCCATTGCAGTCGGGCATCCAGCTCAAAAAAGCATCTCAGAGCCATCCCATGGCGACATAAAATACTACCTCGATGATGAGGAAGTACTCCATGTTCCCAAGCGCGGACTTAATGAAGTTATCTTGAATATTTTTTAATCAGATAGTCGCAGTAATAATTCGGGTCAAAATCCTCGCCGCAGGCGTAATTGATAATTTCCTTGGGTTTTAGCAATTCCCCGTGCTTATGGATTTTGTCTGTCATCCAGGCATTTATTCGGGACAAGTCACCCTTTGCCACATCAGCTTTATAGTCAAATTCCTTTTCCATATGAAATGTCAATTGTGCAGAAATCGCACTGCCTAAAGCATAGGTAGGGAAGTATCCAAACATGCCCTGGGACCAGTGTACATCCTGTAAAACGCCCTTGGAATCATCAGGCGGAGTCACCCCAAGATACTCCTGGTATTTTTCATTCCAAATCCTTGGTAAATCGCTTGCTTCAATGTCGCCGTTGAAAAGCATTCTTTCAATCTCATAACGAACCATAATATGCAGGCTGTAAGTCAACTCGTCGGCTTCAACCCTGATGAGCGATGCTTCGGGTTTGTTAACAGCATTATAAAAATCTTCCGGGGAGACATCTGAAAATTGCTCTGGGAAAATTTCTTTTATTATTGGATGAATCAAAGATGTGAACTCACGGGAACGCCCGATGTTGTTTTCATAGAAACGCGACTGGGATTCGTGAAGCCCGAGAGACCCGCCGCCGTCAAGACCGGTGTACATCAACTCGTCTGCAGTATTTAATTCGTATGTTGCATGTCCGCCTTCATGAATTGTGCTGTACAATGCCGAAGCAATGTTATCTTCATAAAAATGTGTGGTAAATCTGACATCCTTTTTATTAATTCCCATGGTGAAGGGGTGTGCGGATTCGGCCCAGGCGAAACAATCGCGGTTAAGTTTCATGATATCGATAATTCTTTCAGTTAGGATTTTTTGTTTATCAACCGGATATTTTAATTTCATGAAATCATTTCTGATGTCTTTGCTTTTTGGAACCGCATCATGGATGAGAGGGACAACCCTTTCTTTTAGGACAGAGAAGAATTTATCATAATCATCCATAGTGTAGCCTTTTTCAAAATCATCAAGAAATACATTATACGGCTTTTTGTCCGGGTCTCTGTAATTAGCAAAACGTCTGAGCGTAGCAATTAATTTTTCCAGATAAGGTAAAAAAACGGGAAAATTGTTTTCCAACTTTGCCGTCTCCCATACATGATTAGCGTCATTGCGAAGTTTCATGAACTCCATAAATTCTTCCATAGGAATTTTGGATGTACGGTCAAATTCCTCGCGGGCTTCTTCGGCACTTCTTTTAGTTATATCGTCAAGATCGTCTTTGTTATCCAAAAGGAAATTAATGAGTTCATCGGTTTCTTTGTTGATAAATGCCTTGTAGACTTCACCCGATAGAAAAGAAAGGGAGTTGCCTCTGCCCTCAAAACTATTCGGGGGTGCGCCGGTGGCGCCGTCAAAGTGCAGCATCGCCATAGCCTGGCCAAATGCATTCTGTTTTCCAATCAGTTGTTTATATTTGCTTTTTGCTTCTTCTAAATTCATTTTAAAATCCACCTTATATATAGTATGTGTCCATGATATATATATTTCCCCAAATATTCAATAGATGTATAAAATTGAACTTGAAAAATGAATCATACCAGACCAAAAATGTTCCCTGGGAATATCTTTGATTTTTTACGGGTAATTGACAAGAAAAGTCCGTTACTCTATAATTTGCATAGCCGATGTGCGGGCGTGACGGAACTGGCAGACGTGCTAGATTTAGGATCTAGTGCCGCAAGGTGTGGGGGTTCGAGTCCCTTCGCCCGCACCATTCGCTTAGAAATTCGGCGAATGACATTGTTGTCATCGAATCCCGAAACCCTCGTGTACCTTTGTACACATCGGTCTTCTCGATTCTTGACGCCTCGTCTTTCATCCGAATTTCGTTGCGAACCGTAGCTAAGAAACCGGGCGAATGACATTGTTGTCATCGAATTCCGAAACCCTCGTGTACCTTTGTACACATCGGTCTTCTCGATTCCTGACGTCTCGTCCTTCATCTGAATTTCGTTGCGAACCGCAGCTAAGAAACCGGGCGAATGACATTGTTGTCATCGAATCCCGAAACCCTCGTGTACCGATGTACATGTCGGCCTTCTTGATTCTCGACGTCTCGTCCTTCATCCGAATTTCGTTGCGAACCTCAACGAAAAGCAAGGCAGGGGAATGGTAAGAATCCCCACGGGAAAACGCCCCGGCATGACTAGCTATAATAAGAGTATATCCCCGGGAGGATATTATGCAGAAAAACAAGAAACTGATAATTAAGATAACCGCGATAATCATAGCCGTAATTTTTTTGGGAACATCTTTTCTAATGCTGTTTATGTACGCTTTTTCCTAATGGTTGACCAATAATTTGTGAGCAGGTCATATATTTTGCCGCTAAACAGCCGTTTTATGTTTCAGAATTATAACAATATAGCCTATTCCGTTTAATTTTTCTTATAAATATGTATAATTGGTATACAGGGGAGTTAATCGCCCCTGATGATGTGTAGGTGAATTGAATGAATTTTTTCGATGGTTTAAACATCGGCGAACAATTGAAGTTTTTTACGCTTGATATTACCAGTGTATGGGTTATTATAGGGATAGTCATAGATATTCTTATTGTATCTTATATTGCATACAAGACAATTCAGTTGGTGCAGGAAACCAGGGCGTGGAGTCTTTTCAAAGGACTCTTAGCCATTTTTGTTGTTTACGTTATCAGCAGTATATTTAATTTGAGAACCATATCATTCCTGATTGACAATATTATTGCATTCGCTTTTTTAGCCATTGTTGTTATTTTCCAGCCTGAAATAAGAAGGGCGCTTGAAAAGCTGGGGACAAACGGATTTAAAAGCATTTTCAGCGGAAGCGGCAAAGAAGAGGATATAATCAGAACCACTTCAATGATTGAGGATGTTGTGACTGTATGCGATAAAATGTCCCAGTTATACACAGGTGCGCTGATAGTTATTGAAAAAGATATAAAACTGGGAGAAATCATAAACAAGGGCATACAGATGGAATCAAAAATCTCAGAGCAATTGCTTATCAGCATATTCAATACAAAAACACCTCTCCATGACGGAGCTGTAATTATAAGGGATGATAAAATCATGGCAGCCGCGTGCTTGCTGCCGCTTACCGATAACCCGAATCTGAGTGCCGACCTCGGCACAAGACACAGGGCGGCGCTGGGTATTACGGAAGTGTCGGACTGCATAGCTATTGTCACGTCCGAAGAGTCGGGTAAGATATCATATGCCAACAACGGGGGGCTTGTCCGAAATCTTAATAAGGAGACGTTAAGAAAAGCCCTGCAGATTAATTTAATAAAAGTAGAGAAACCCAGGAAGAAAACCCTCGGTTTCCGGAGAGGGAAAAAAGGTGCTGGAGAAGATAAGACATAACCTGCTGATGAAAATATTGTCCGTCTTGATTGCGGTTCTTTTCTGGTTCATGGTTTACACAAACGAGAACCCTATTGAAACGCGGCAAATGAGTATTTCGCTCACTCCTATTAATATGAATGTCCTGGCGAACGATAATCTGAGGATTCTCAATGAATACGAAACAGAAGTTGAAATTACAATTCGCGGGCGTAAATCTGAAATAGACAAGGTCGACGAAAATGATTTCATGGCTTATCTTGATTTTAGCGAAATCAATAATGAATATGCTGAGTATATTGATATTACAGGATTTAAATATCTGGGGGAAGGAAGCATAATTTCTAATTTGACCGGAAGCGGTCGAATAGGTCTTAGTATCGACCGGATAGTGGCCGGTGAAATACCGATTAGAGTCGAAATTATAGGTGAAACAGCAGAAGGATTTTTCCTTGCTGGCAAACCTGTTCTTCAACCGGCTAATTACGCATTGCTTGACATCAAGAGCCTTGTTACCGAGATATCTTCAGCAGTGGTCACAGTGGATGTAACGGGAATGAAGGGAACGGAAACCGTTAGAAAATTTTGTATGATTTACGATAATAAAGGCGAAATTATAAACGAGCTAAGTAATAAAACAGCCATAGATATAACTGTAAATGTGGCAAAAAGCGTACCTGTACAGGTTAAACTTGAGGGTGTTCCGGCAAAAGATTATATAGAGACAATAACGATTTCCAATCCGAGCCATGTTTTGGTCTCCGGGTCTGAAGAAGAGCTTGTAACAATTGAAAAAGTGTCAACGCTGCCGGTGAACATCGAGGGCGCAGCAGAATCATTTGTAGTGACGACCGGACTGCAGACGCTTCCCGTTTTAATCGGTTACGTGGGCTTAGGTGAAGTTGAAGTTACGGTTTCCATAGAGGAGCTTAAGGAAAAAACCATTAATTTCAGCAACTATAGCATAGAAATCAGATATGGTATGAATAATAAGTCCTATGATATTATAAATGACCAAATTCAACTGACGATAAAAGGGAGGCAGAGCTTATTGGACGTGACCACCGGCTCTACAGTGTCTGCTTACATAGACGTCAGCAATACAGAGGACGGAGAAACTAACCTGCCGCTTAGATTTGAAAATCTGGATGGCGTTGAGCAAAGCAGCTTTCCGCTTGTCAATTTGTATATTCAGACAAAGAAGAGCATAGCGGTCTCAACCGAGGATATATTCATTTCAGGCAAGCAGGGCGGCAAGTATGATTATGAATTTATTAATACGACTGCCAGCCTCAATTTAATCGGGTTGTCGGATAATATTACCCTTGTGGAATATGGCAACCTGAATCCTACAATTATTTCAGATGAACTTAGCGCCGGGACTCATACCATACCTGTACAGGTTAATCTGCCTGACGGGGTTTCTATATCAGGCACATTCACCACACAGATTAAGATTACGGAAAAGTAAATTATGAAAACTGTCGTACTGGAAAATATCAGAGTGCCCGTTGAAAAGGCATTCCGCGAAGGAATGGATAACTCAATAATTTCTGCGGCCAGGACTCGTCTGGGTACTGCAGATTTTGAATATGCAGGTCTTTTCCAAAAATCCATAGATGCGCGGCACAAGGGTAAAATAAACCATGTGGTAGCTGCAAGAATCAAAATTGACGATTCTTTTATTGTTGATGGGATTAAAGGCTGCAGGATTTATGCTCCTTCCGAACCTGTTGAAATAATCAGGGGAAACAAATATCTTGATAATCCTCCGATAATAGCCGGAAGCGGTCCAAGCGGGTTATTATGCGCATATGTTCTTGCAAAACATGGATTCGCACCTATTGTGCTCGAACGGGGAAACGAAGTCGACAATCGAAAAGAAAAAGTGAAAAAACTGTGGGATACGGGTGAGTTGGATTCTGATTCCAATGTACAATTCGGAGAAGGCGGGGCGGGAACTTTTTCTGATGGAAAGTTGGTTACCCGCATTAATGACCCAAAATGTAAATTTGTAATGGATCTCTTTTTACAGAATGGCGCTCCGGAGGAAATAGCTTATGATGCAAAGCCGCATATAGGAACTGATGTGCTGGCGCCAATAATTAAAAATATAAGGCAAGAAATTATACGAATGGGAGGAAAATTCCATTTTAACTCAAAATTAACTGATATTTCTGCCGGAGCGTCTTTAAAATCAGTCAGAATAAATAATGAATATGACATAGAGGCTAATGTGCTGGTGTTGGCAATCGGCCATAGCGCCAGGGATACATATGAAATGCTTCTTGAGAGGGGAGTGTCAATAGAGCAAAAACCGTTTTCGGCGGGTCTGCGCATTGAACACCTGCAGTATGATGTAAATGCTGCCCAATGGGGAAAGATGGCCAAGTACATTGACTCTCCCGCCGAATATGCAGTTCATACAAGAATACGTAACCGTGCTGCTTATACTTTCTGCATGTGTCCCGGGGGTGTGGTTGTAAATGCATCCAGCGAAGAAGGCGGCCTTACAATAAATGGGATGAGCTATAATTCCAGGAACGGTCGAAATGCAAACAGCGCATGGGTTGCGGAAGTCCGACCCTGCGACCTTGAATCAAAGCATCCTCTCGCAGGCATTGAATTTCAAAGAAAAATTGAGAAAAAAAGTTATTCGGCAAGCGGGGGTAGGTTCATAGCCCCTGTGCAAAAACTGGGAGATTTTTTAAATGGTGAAATCACAGCTAAATTCGGAGGTGTCAGGTCAGCATTCACCGGCGGAACATGCTTTGCAGATTTAAACCTTATGCTCCCTGATTTCATTAGTGACACTTTAATATCTTCATTAAATGTTTTCGGGAGAAAATTGGAATTCTTCAGAGATCCTTATGCATTGCTGACCGGATGCGAAACAAGAACAAGTGCTCCTGTGAGAGTTGTGAGAAAGCCGGATTTTGAATCGATTTCAATAAATGGAATATATCCGGCAGGCGAAGGAGCGGGTTATGCAGGGGGGATTATGAGCGCTGCTGTAGATGGTATAAAAGTTGCGGAATCCATTATTAAATTATATAATTATAACGGATAAAATATTTGAGGTTTACTAATGAGGAAGCTTTTCGGAACCGACGGCGTAAGGGGAGTAGCAAACAGAGAACTAACATCAGACCTGGCATTCAAGCTGGGACAGGCGGCTGCATATGTGCTTGCCGGTGAACTAGAACACAAACCTAAAATTATGGTGGGAACCGATACCCGCATATCCTGCGATATGCTGGAGTGCGCCCTTAACGCGGGTCTTTGTTCGGTTGGGGCAGACGTAATCAGCCTTGGAGTGATACCAACCCCCGGGGTGGCATATTTGACTGCTAAATATAAAGCTGATGCAGGCATAGTCATATCAGCATCTCATAATTCTTTTGAATTCAATGGTATTAAGTTTTTTGATTCAGATGCATATAAATTGCCTGATGAGCTGGAGGTTAAAATAGAGGAATTTGTGTTTTCTGATGTTAAATTGCCCCATAAAACCGGTCACAATATCGGACGAATTATTAAAAAACCTGAATATATCCGGGATTATGTAAATTTTTTGATTTCACAGTCCGATTTCAATATTGAAGGAATGAAAATTTTAATTGATTGTGCCAATGGAGCAGCATACAGTATAGCTCCTATGGTTTTTAGCAAACTTGGAGCCTGTTTTACCGTTATAAATGCGTCGCCGGACGGTATCAATATTAACGATAATTGCGGTTCTACCCATATAGAAGGATTTCGCAAGCAGGTGACCGAAGGTGGATTTGACATTGGTTTTGCGTATGACGGGGACGCTGACAGGGTTATAGCAGTTTCAGAAGAAGGTGCTGTAATCGACGGCGATAGAATGCTTGGAGTACTCGCGCTTGATATGAAGAATAAAGGAACTTTAAACAATAATTTTCTGGTCATAACTATAATGAGCAACATGGGATTGGATAAGCTGGCGGCTGACAATGGGATTTTTGTGGTCAAGACAAAAGTCGGAGACCGCTATGTTATTGAGGAGATGAGAAAGAACGGCTATTCCCTTGGGGGTGAGCAGTCGGGTCATGTTATTATAAGCGGATGCAACACCACGGGCGATGGAGTGCTGACATCGGTTAAACTTGCAAGTATAATTATCCAAAACAAAAAAAAGGCTTCTGAAATTTTTAATGTTATGGAAAATTATCCGCAGGTAACAGTAAATGCAGCCGTTGATAATAACAATAAACCAAAAATAATGGATGACACTGATATAAAATTGATGATAGAAAATATTGAGAGTAAATTTAACGGCGAAGGACGGTTGCTTATAAGGCCGTCGGGAACGGAACCTGTTGTACGCGTCATGATGGAAGGTAAAGACAGTGAGTATATTAAGGTAAAAGCAAAGGAAATGGCAGAACTCATTGAGGAAAGGTTCGGAGAGGAGAGTAATTATAGTAAGGGAAAGTAGTGACAGCGCCGGGACCGCTTTCGGGCGGTTGACGAGGAGAGGGCTTATCGAAATATTCGGCGGATAGCCTTCCGGTTCCACAATCGAGACGCATGATGCAAAACCCGCAGGCGACTGCGGAACAAGGGACATGCGGTGTGGTTTCCATTTATTTCCTTAAATAAAAAAACAGGAGAATAGTCATGTGTGGAATTATAGGATGCACGGGTGATTTTAATACTGCGGACGTATTGCTTGAAGGACTCGGGAAACTTGAGTATAGAGGATATGATTCTGCGGGAATCGCAGTTATGTGCAGTGGATCAATAGAAGTAGTAAAGAGCAAAGGCAGGATTAGTAATCTGAGTTTAAAAATCAGCGGACGAGACTTCAGTTCCTGCAGATCGGGAATAGGGCATACAAGGTGGGCAACCCATGGAGAACCCAATGACGTTAATTCACATCCCCATATTAGTGAATCAGGGTTATTTTGCGTTGTGCACAACGGAATTATCGAAAATTATATTGAAATAAGAGAAAATTTAAAAAGAGAAGGCTTTGAATTTCTTTCTGAAACCGACTCAGAAGTAATTGCCCACTTGCTGGAGTTTAATTATAGTGGGGATGTAATAAGTGCTCTTCATGAGACAGTAAATCAGCTGGAGGGGTCTTATGCCCTTGGCGTTATTTGTACTTTTACCCCTGAAAAAATTTATTCTGCGAGAAAGGACAGCCCTCTTGTTATTGGTATGACCGATAAGGGCGGTTTAATAGCTTCGGATATTCCGGCAATACTGGGATACACAAGAGATATATTCATTGCAGAGGATGGTGAAATTGCCTGCGTTGGCAAAGATAAGATTGATTTTTACAACTCCATGGGATTGAAGATAGAAAAGGAAAACATCTCAGTGGACTGGGAAGCGGGAGCCGCTGAAAAAGGCGGGTTTGAGCATTTTATGCTGAAGGAAATTCATGAGGAGCCTGAAGCAATAAGAAAAACATTGGCAAATCCGGATATGGAAGAAGTTATAATCAAAAGACCTGAGCGAATATATATCATAGCTTGCGGAACTGCTTATCATGCAGGGGTCGTAGGGAAATACATTATTGAAGAAGTGGCGGGAATTCCTGTTGAAGTTGATCTGGCAAGCGAATTCAGATATAAGAATCCCATAATCGGTGAGAATAGTCTGGCAGTAGTAATATCACAGTCGGGAGAAACTATTGACACGTTGTTTGCTATGAGAAAGGCAAAAGAGCTGGGTGCGAGGGTTCTCGCTATTGTCAATGTGGTTGGAAGCTCCATATCCCGTGAGGCGGATGATGTGTTTTATACAAGGGCCGGCCCGGAAATCGCCGTTGCGTCTACCAAGGCATATTCAACCCAGCTGGCCGCCATTTTTATGCTTGCAGAGAAATTTTCCACCGGACGTATTGATAAAGATGATTTGGAGAAACTACCCGGTATGCTGGAATTAATATTATTAAAAAAGGATGAAATCCAGAGATTTGCATCGGAATTGTATGGGGAAAAAAGCATTTTCTTCATTGGGCGGGGACTGGACTATGCACTATCAATGGAGGGATCTCTAAAACTTAAGGAAATATCGTACATCCATTCGGAAGCATATGCCGGCGGCGAGCTCAAGCATGGGACAATTGCGCTCATTGAAAAGGGAACACCTGTAATATGCAGCATGACCCAGCCTCATATATTTTCAAAAATGGCGGGGAACCTGAAGGAAGTGCAGGCGCGGGGAGCGCGGGTTCTGGTTATAACAACCGATAGTCTTGAAGCCAGGGCGAGGGAGATTACGGATATGGTTATCACAATACCTGATGTTGCTCCGGTCCTTGCTCCGATTACAGCGGTTACACCTATGCAGCTTTTTGCTTATTACTGCGCTGTCTTAAAAGGATGTGATGTGGACAAACCCAGAAACCTGGCAAAAAGCGTCACCGTGGAATGAACTAACATTATCCTAAGGAAACTTTGTGGCTTGACCGACAGTTATCCTTAGGAGATTTATCTGCAGGGGAATCAATAGAAACCGGACAGATTGTTTAAAGACCCCTAAAAAGGAATATAAATTTGCGAATAAATAGGTATGACCTAAGTATGGGGTTTAAAAGGCGTTTATCCCATGCTTAGGTGCTGTGAAAATCTTATTAGTTTTAGAACTATTGAACTCGCATATTTTTGGGAGTATAATTAAAGCACAAATTAATACTTTGGAAGCTAAGATTATTCGTTTTTATTTGGGCGCTTTGACGGATATGAGCGAGTAGCGCAACCGGCCTTACCGTTTTCCCTCAACTAAGCCGGAGGGATTTCTTTTACAATCAGTCATCAACGGGTCTTCACAAAAGATGAAAAAGTGAATTGATGAAGGATTGGTGATCACATGATGAAAGCGAAAGTAGATATTGCAGCCTGCAATGGGTGCGGGTTTTGCGCAAGGATGGTCAATGGAATATTCCTGATACGGGATAACGGAAAGGCATTTGCACTTAATGTTGAAATTCCTGTTGATTATATTGAATTGGCCAAGGTGGCCAGGGATGAATGCCCCAGGGGTGCCATAACTTTATATGATGAAAAGCGACTCAGGTCATATGTTTCATATCCGATAGAACAGGTATAAGTATATAAATACCTGAAAGGAGTATCGGAATGAATACTTTTATCGCTCTTGAGGAGTGCCTCGGATGCGGATTCGTCCTGGATCTTACCCCTGAGGTAGAGCAGGTTGATTTCTCCGGCAGAAGTTTCTTTGAAAAAAAAGAAGACGGAGACAGCAGATAAGACTCAAACAATTGAATATAAAAAATTACAGGGCCGAGAGGCCCTGTTTTTCATATGGACAACAGGAATACAGAAAAAGCCTTTTCCCTACGCTGCCGGATCTAGGAAAATTATTAAATGTGTCCATATATTTCCACGTAGGGTTGTATTTTGATATACTGTTTTATATCCTATCGGATATATAGGAACGGCTGAATAATCCGGGAATTAAAATATACAGCAACAATTTCATATACGGTGTTTTTAAATTGTTCAGCAAACTCTATTTGACTTCAAACAGGATGGTCCGGAATATGAATAGAACCGAATACATAAAAAATATCTATAATGCGGACATTTATCAAATTAATGTGAAAAAACCAAGGTTTTCGGATCTGCCGGTCAGCGAAATCGGTGGAGACATGGAAAAATATTGCATTAACCTTAACGGCATGTGGAAATTCAAATGGCTGGACACAACGGATAAACTGGATTTTAATTTTATTGCGGCTGATTATGATATATCTAAATGGGATAACCTTGAAGTACCGTCAAACTGGGAGACGAAGGGTTACGGCACCCCTATATATACTAATGTTAACTATCCTTATGCCTTTAAAACAAAGAAGATACCCGTAATCGACAGCGTACAGAATCCATGCGGTCTATATAAAAGGAAGTTCACGATTGACTCTGAGTTAACGGCAAGAACAACAATAATCAGGTTTGAGGGGGTTCAATCATCCGTAAGTCTGTGGGTGAACGGTGATTTCTGC
>JAUVJE010000005.1 GCA_030592355.1 Clostridia bacterium | reverse complement strand
TAACGCCGGCAGGTGCGCCTTATCCTTACAAAGCAGATGCTGCGGACAGCAATATTAGGATTGCGCCAACTTATCCATCATATGAAGATATGAAGACCGCAGCATCAATATTTTGCACATGTGTAAAACTTGCGTCTTTAGAAAAATTAACAGAGGGGGTATAAAGTGAATAATTTGTATGAAAGTCCATTTAAATTGAGATGGGCTTCTGATGAAATGAGACACCTTTTTTCACAAGAAAAGAAATTTACAACCTGGAGATTGATTTGGATTTCCCTTGCCGAGGCGGAGAAAGAACTTGGTTTGGATATTAGCTCAGAACAGATTGATGAATTGAAAGCAAATCTAAATAATTTAGATTTAGAAAGAGCCGTTTTTCATGAAAAGCAAACACGTCACGACGTCATGAGCCATATAATTACATACGGCGAACAATGCCCAAAAGCAAAACCTATAATTCATCTTGGTGCCACATCAAGTTTCGTGGGAGATAATACAGATATTTTAATAATGAAAGAAGGTCTTGAATTACTCAGGGGCAAATTAATTAAAACCATGGAAAATCTTTCGGAATTTGCATTAAAATACAAAGACTTGCCTACACTGGGTTTTACACATTTTCAGCCGGCGCAGCTTGTTACCGTAGGGAAAAGAGCTTCTTTATGGCTACAAGACCTTTTGCTTGATTTTGACGAAATGGAATTCACTTTAGGTAATTTAAAGGCAAGGGGAGCTAAGGGGACCACGGGAACCCAAGCAAGTTATCTGGAATTGTTTGATGGGAATCATGAAAAGACGAGGAAGCTTGACAGCATTATTGCAAATAAACTGGGATTAAGAAATTCATATGATGTTACTGGGCAGACATATCCCCGGAAAACTGATTCAAGGATTTTAAATCTACTATCTCAAATAGCACAGAGTTCACATAAATTTGCTACCGATCTCAGGCTTTTACAAAATCTTAAAGAGATAGAGGAGCCATTCGGCAAAAAACAAATTGGTTCTTCGGCAATGGCCTATAAAAGGAATCCTATGAGAAGCGAAAGAATATGCGGATTAGCCAGATTTGTCATAAATAACGCGCTTAACGGAGCGGTAACAGCCTCTGTACAGTGGTTAGAACGAACTTTGGACGATTCATCAAACAGACGCTTATCCATTTCGGAAGCTTTTCTTGCAGTTGATTCTATTCTTAACCTTTATATGAATATAACCGAAGGAATGGTTGTCTATCCCGGAGTTATCAAAAAGCATATTACGGAAGAATTGCCCTTCATGGCCACTGAGGTAATTCTGATGAATGCAGTAAAAAGGGGAGGGGATAGGCAGGATATTCATGAAAAGATTCGTGTTTATTCAATGCAGGCAGCTAAAAATGTTAAAGAACGCGGACTTTCTAACAACCTTATGGAACTCATTTCAAAGGACAAAGCTTTCGAAATTAATTTAGATGAATTAAATGAATTATTGGATCCGATGAATTTTACAGGAAGGTCGTCGGAGCAGACAGAAGAGTTTGTCAATAATAAAATTATCCCTAAAATTAAGGAGTATAACTTTAAATTAGGAAAAGTTCTTATAAATGAATAATAATACTTTGAGAAATGTATGCTATAATAACAATGCACATGTCATAACAAGGAGTGATTTCAATGAAAACCAGTGGTAACACGCTTCCATTACATTCTCAGTTAATGAATGAACTGGAAAAAGCAATATTATCAGGGAAATATAAACCTGGAGAGATGATACCGTCGGAAAACGAGCTTGCAGCTTTACATAAAATATCAAGACCTACAGTTCGTCAGGCATTTTCGGAGCTTGTTCATAAAGGATTATTAAAAAAAGTAAAAGGCAAGGGTACTTTTGTAGCCCAATTTGATAAAAAAGCCTCATATGACCATACGAAAGGCTTTGCTTATGCACTTTTAGATTGTAATGACAATACAAACAGAGAGATGCTGTCTGTATATCTTACCGATGGCAGCGCTTCTATAGGCGAAGATAAAATATATGATAAATTCGGAACGAATTTCAGCACAGGCTTCAGTGCGAAATTCATAAAAGCAGAATACAAATTTACTGATGATGATGTATATTGCGAATCATACATCCCTCTCACATATTTTCCGGAAGCTCCCGGACAACTTGAAAAAAATGCGCTGGCATATGATTTATTGACAGGAAAATTACCTTTGGATCCCAGAAATGCAAAATGTATAATGACAGTTACAGCTGCTGAAAAGAAGCAGGCTGAAGCTCTTGGGTTATCAATAGGAGCGGCAATAATTAAAATTGAGAGTTATCTTTTAGCAGGACGCGGAATAACGGTTGAATATTGTTCAAGCTATTACAAAATGCATAATACAGAAGTTTTGTTTTCAAAAATTAGAAAAATATAAATCAATATTATTCAGTGGAAGCAGAAGGCATGGGGGTTGGGGTGTAAACTGATCCTTTTTCGTGCCCACCGCCATATAAGGATTCTCCGTCAAGAAATCGGTTTTTAATAAAATCGCATGACGACAGAAGTAATATGGCTATTAATAGTAGAATTAAAATTATCTTTTTCATCACTTTCTCCAATGGTTGTTTTAATCATTATAATATAAATTCATAAATTGTAAAACATTATTGATTATGATAAAATTGATTAAGATATAGATAAAGGGGATGTTACTAGTTTGAATAAGGGGCCCGAACATGTTGGACAATGCAATTGATAATGCTAACATCGAAATGATTTTGGTCAATAAAAACGGTGATATTGTTTATGGCAATATTTATTTTGTTGCGCACCATGACTTTGATCTTGGGAAAACAACAATCTACGACATATTCATTGAACTAAACCGTAGTAAATGGAAAGAAGAATGGAACTTACTGCAAAAAAATGGTGTTAACAAATACGACACCTTTGTAATGCAACTTGAAGGACATGCAAATAATTATGAAATCATGGAAAGCATTACTGAATCAGATACAGAAAAGCTGGTTTCAATATACTTGATAGATATTGAAACGCGTAAAGAAACGGAAGAAAACCTTATTCACGCCGTTACTCATGACACTCTGACAGGTTTACCTAATAGAAAAGGAATGGATAAAGTTATAAACAGTATGCTGAAATACGATAATGGATCCGTTATGTTTATAGACCTTGACAATTTTAAAAGAGTTAACGATATTTACGGTCATGAAGCAGGGGATGAACTTATAATAAAAGTTTCTGAAAGAATCAAAAACATTTTGCCGGAAAATGCAACGCTTGGCAGGCAGTCCGGAGATGAATTCATACTGGTACTTAAAGATATTGAAAATATTAAAGAGGGAATTCGCCTGGCAAAGAAGCTTACTGACACCTTAAAACTACCATTTAACATAAATAAGAATATTTTATATTTAAGCGCAAGCGTGGGTACCGCATTTTATCCCGAGCATGGAAAAAGCAGAGCGGCTATTCTATCCAGTGCGGATATTGCCATGTATAAAGCAAAAATGCAGGGAAAAGCAAGATTTGTACTTTATAATAATGAAATGAAATATAATCTGATAGACAGGCACAATATGTATGTCGAACTTGAAAATGCACTGGAAAACAAAGAGTTCGAGTTATATTTACAACCTATATTTAACGTAAACGTGTCAAATATTATTGTTTTTGAGTCTTTTATCAGATGGAAGCATCCTGAAAAGGGGCTAATATACCCGGGCGAATTTATTCCACTTGCTGAAGAAACGGGTTTAATTATAGAAATAGGGAAGTGGGTACTGAAGGAACTTACAAGAATAATGAAATATTTCAGAGAAAATGGTATTAAAAAACTAAGTTTTTCAGTTAATTTATCACTATTTCAATTAGATGATCACAGTCTTATTGAATTTATTAATAAGCAATTTGAGAAAAACGGTCTTAAGAAAAAAAGATTGTGCTTTGAAGTTTCTGAAGAATTAGTACAAAACATATCACATATAGAAATTGAAAGGTTGAAAGAACTTCGGGATAACGGGTACAAGATTGCTATCCATGATTTTGGGTACAAATATGCTCTTATGTCAATTTTAGATAAAATTGAACCTGATATAATTAAAATCAATAAACTACACAACAAAATAAGTGATATAGAAGTTCAGAAACAAATAATTGAAAATCTAAAGACACTGGCTGAATATATGAATATTAAACTATTCTGTGAAGGTGTAGAAACCGAAGTGCAGTTTAAAACATTTAAAGACATAGGTATAAGATATATGCAGGGATACCATCTGGGTAAACCCCTGAACGTGGAAAAGAGTCTTAAGATGCTTAGGGAAGATAGAAATATTAATATATAGAAAATTACAAATATTAGACAAAATTAAAGTTTTGTCTATATTAGAGGATTAATTTTACATATTTAAAGAATATTATTAAAAACACCACTTCATTGATGCTTTTTTTGAATAAACACATTTATTCTATAAATTCAATAACCACATGGAAAAACTGAAATAAATCAATACCGTTACTGCATCAACTATAGTCGTAATCAGCGGCGCTGCCATTATCGCAGGGTCGAGTTTTAATTTCTTTGCAATTATCGGCAGGCTTCCGCCAACTATCTTGGCAACGAATACTGTAATCAGTAAACTTACGCTTACGGAAATAATAATAAAAATATTATTGATATTGTCAATCAGATACATTTTAATAAAGTTTACGACTGCAAGAAAAAAACCTACAATCAGCGCCACGCGAAGTTCTTTCCAGATAATTCTGAAGAAATCCTTTAATTCAATATCGCCAAGCGCCAGGCCTCTTATAATTAATGTACTGGACTGGCTGCCGGAATTTCCGCCTGTGCCCATAAGCATAGGAATATATGCCATAAGTATCACATAAGTAGCCAGCATGCTCTCATAGCTTCTTATAATCGCCTGTGTTAATGTTGTTGTAATCATAAGAACCAATAACCATACAACTCGTTTTCGGGCCATACTGAACGCAGAAGCTTTTAAATATTCTTCTTCCAATGGTAAAATAGCAGCCATTTTTTCAATATCTTCGCTAACTTCTTCCTGTACAATATCCAAAATATCATCTACGGTAATAATACCTACAAGCCTTTGTTCGCGATCTGTCACAGGCATGCTGAGCGCATCATACTTTTGGAAAATAAGTGAAACTTCTTCAACATCCATTGTTGTTGGTATATTTATCAATTCTTCATCTTCAACCATTATTTCAAAGATTTTTTTGTTGTTATCAGCTAAAACAAGGTCTTTCAGAGTTACTTCACCTTCAAAAATCCTGTTTGGCCCGATTACGTAGCATGTATTTACGGTTTCTTTATTAACACCTTGTTGTTTGATTCTTTCTATCGACTCCCCTACTGTCATTTCTTTTTTTAAATCCATGAATTCAATTGTCATAATGCTGCCGGCGCTATCTTCCGGGTAATTTAAGAATTGATTTATAATATTTCTTTTTTCAGTGCTTGTATTTCTTAAAACTCTTTTTACCACTATAGCGGGTAATTCTTCAATGAAATCAACAGTATCATCAATGAAAAGCATATCAATTAATTCCTGGATTTCTGTGTCAGTAATAAATTCAATAATATATTCCTGCATATCGGAATCAAGGTTAGAAAATACTTCAGCAGAAATATCCTTGGGTAGTAATCTAAACAAATATAGCATTTGTTCATCAGGTATTTCGCCAAGGAACTCTGCGACATCAATCGCATTCATTTCAAGAAGCAGTTCGTGCACACGAGCGTACTTCTTCTGATCCAATAGTTCAATTATGTATTCTTGCAAAGCCATAACTGCCTCCTTAGGAGCAAGGACGCAGCCGGAAAAATCGCGCCTTAGTCCAAAATTTTCTTTTCACACCGTTGTGGTAACGGAACTTCCACGATTTTCACCGTCCTCAAAATTATTCTTTAATAATGTTACAACAAAATTAACGATAAGACAAGCATAATAGCGGAATCAGCAATAATATCCCTTTTTTAATTTCTCTAAAATTTCGATGAACGCCCTTCGGTTATTTATTAAAATGCAACCTTTGGCACTTAAGAGCTATTTTAGTTTTACGACGGTTACGCCGGTTTCGCCTTCGCCGTATTTACCGAGTCGGTAGGATTCTACATGAGGATTGCTTTTTAATAAGTTTTGAACAGCTTTTCGAAGTATTCCGGTGCCTTTTCCATGAATAATTTGAACTTCCTCAAGAGACATCATTGCGGAATTGTCCAGGAACTTGCTGATTTTCATATCAATTTCATCACTTGCCAAGCCCCGTATGTCTAATTCAAGCTCCAATTTTGTTGCCTTATTTATATTATAGGTATTGAGATTAATTTTAGACTCATCTTTTTTCTTAAGCAGTTTAAGATTTGAAAACAAAACCCTCAATTTCATAATACCGGCTTGTACAAGCACTTCCCCGTTTTTATCAGCAATTTCCAGCACAACTGCTTTTTGATCGATATCAACAATTTGCACGTCGTCCCCCGCTTTTATTTCATTTTTATTCAGAATAGTTTCCGTATTTATTGTAATGACAGGAGAAACGGGCTCTTGGGGGTTAAGAACTTGCTTATATTTAGTTCTGAATGCCGCTTCGATTTTTGCGCTGCCTTTGATTTCACCTGATTTTTTTAAATTATTGATTTCTTTAAGAAATTCGTCGGCTCTATACCGGCTGTCGTCAATTATTTTTTTAGCATCTTTTCTGGCATCATTGATTATCTTATTTCTTTCACCTTCAACATGCCGTAATCTTCTGTCCAGCTTATCCTTTATTATAGTGGTTTCTCTGGTGTTATTTATTGCTTTTACCTTTTCTTTTTCAATTCTCTGTCTGCTTTTTTCAAGGGATAATATAACATCCTCATAATCAAGATTATCACCGTCAATAAATTTACCCGCGTTTTCAATCACCCTGTGGTCAAGCCCCAGGCGTCTTGAAATATAAAGCGCATTGCTTTTACCGGGTACGCCGATTAGAAGCCTGTATGTTGGTCTTAGCGTCTTGACATCAAACTCGCAACTTGCATTTTCAATTCCAGCGGTTACAGAAGCATACATCTTAATTTGCTGATAATGTGTGGTTGCAATAGTAATAGATTTTTTATCCATTAACCTTTCTAAAATAGCCAACGCTAAAGCAGAACCCTCGGTTGGATCCGTTCCGGCGCCCAATTCATCAAAAAGAACGAGTGAATTTTCATCGCAAACTTTCAGTATAGAGATTATATTTGTCATATGCGAAGAAAAAGTGCTAAGGCTCTGCTCAATGCTTTGTTCGTCTCCAATATCGGCAAAGACATCGTTAAAAACAGCCATTACAGTCCCCTCGGATGCAGGAATAGGCAATCCTGACTGTGCCATCAATGTTAATAATCCGACGGTTTTCAAGGAAACTGTTTTTCCACCGGTATTTGGACCTGTAATAACAAGAGTGTTAAATGCCTCGCCGATATGGAAATCAATGGGTACAACTATTTTAGGATCTAATAACGGATGCCGGCCCTTAACAATCCTAATATTTTTATTATTATCAATATCAGGAACCATATATTTCTCATCAAGGGCCATCAAAGCCTTCGCAAATGTAATATCTGAAAAAACCAAGAGTTCAAAATTTAATTCGAAGTTTTGGGTATGTTCCCGTGCCATATCTGATAGAACGGCAAGGATCCTCTCTATCTCTCTTTTTTCTTCAATCCCCAATTCCTTGATTTCATTGTTAAGGTTTACAACATCCATTGGTTCAATATATAGCGTAGAACCACTGGCGGAAGAATCATGCAGCAAACCTTTAATATTTTTTTTAAATTCTTGTTTAACGGGAATAACATAACGGTTGCTGCGCATTGTTATCACATTATCCTGAATGAACTTGCTATATTTAGAGCTGCGAATATATTCATTCAGCCGATTCCTTACCTGATCTTGCTTAGCAAGAATTTTTCTTCTTATGTTATGCAAACCAGGACTTGCGTCATCGGCCATCTCATCTTCGCTGATAATGCATCTTTGAATTTCTTTTTCAAGGGATTTATTTGTGAAAAGATTGATGAGTTTGCTTTTTATGGATAAAGCATCGTCTATGAAGTCGTTATTGGATTCTTCCAAAAAGCGCCTGAGCCTATCGGCAATATATAGATTATCCCTTAATGACAACAACTCTCCTTTATTGAGATTTGCTCCGATTTTAAGACGAGAAGTAATTGATTTAATATCTTTTATTCCGGTTAAAGAAGGACTTCCCTTTCGCTGAATTATAGAAATGGCATCTTCAGTTTCATTAAGTAATTCTAAGATAGATTTAATATCTGTTAATGGATGCATCAAATCAACATTCAATTCCGAAACCTCGGATTGGGTATATCTTTTTAGAATTTTGAGAACCTTGTCATATTCTAGTGTTTTTAAGTATTTATCATTCATATAATTATCTATAATCCGATACTAATTCTTTTAATACAGCAGCATCTCTATAAAATCCATCAATACTATTGTCCTTAATAAATTCAAGTAAACAATAACGAATATTCTCTGTATTTACAAGTTTAATATACTCTTTCCAACGTGTATATCCCTCTTCCAACGCCATTCTTTCATGTCCATTCCAGGTAAAAACATGTATATTGGATATATGGTTTTTTAGGATTTTAATATCGCGTAGATTAGCTTCATGTGAAAGTCCTGCGGGAGGCTGCCAGTATGTACTGAGGTTTAAAGCCTGGGTTTTTGCCAAAAGTTTCATGGTATCGGTTGAATTATCTGTTAAAGTGTTGGCATGGAATTCAAGCGCAATGTCTTTTCCTTCTGAAGAAGCCATATCGCAAATATTTACAAGTTCCTTAACTATTTTTTCCCAATAATCCTCATCAGCATCAGTTGTTGATTTTGTGCCGGCCCAAATACGAATTATATCTGTCTGTAACGTAACAGCACAATCCAAAACACTCTTAAATTCACTAACGGGGTCAGCGTATTCTCCTACCTTGTAATAGCTTCCGTAAGAATTGCAGTCTATGTTCATAAATTCGCATCTCGTACGTACTTCATTTGCTTTATTAACATCTCCATGAGGCACATGTGAATCACCACCCCATTCGATGGCATCCAATCCGGCTTTATTAACCATATTTATTATTTCTGTAACATCCAAATGTCTGAAACTTATAGAAACCAATCCAGTTTTTAGCATAATTTCTCTTCCTTAAAAATTTACCAATTCTATTAATAATAAAAAAATCTAAGAATCAGATATAAATAATCATATATAAAAAAGAATACCTATGCAACAACTATGCTTACACCTAAAGTAAATAATCGATTATAAGGAAAATTCATTTTCACTTTCCTGATGGTTCTTGAGCTTAAAATATCTGACAGTATATAAAACAAGGGCAACAAGTTCGGCTGCCATTGCAACAGCCATTAATGCATTAAACCAAATATTGTTTAAATTCAACACCAACGGCCAGAATATTGCACTGTTCAGGAGCAAAGTCGCAACCTTGCCATACCAGGTTGCAAATGCCACGAATTTCTTTTTATATAGCAGGTATGAACCCCATATCATCAGTGCTTCTTTTATAAATAATAAAATTATAAAAGCAAAATACAATTTACCAACTATACATAATAATAAAATCGCAGAGATTTGTAGGGCCTTGTCTGCCAATGGATCCATGAGTTTCCCAAAAGTTGATACAACTTTCCATTTTCTCGCAAGGTAACCGTCCAGTATATCTGACAATCCCGCAAATAAAAATATAAATGCTGCTGTTACAAATTCATGCCTGAGCATAAAAACAACAAATGCCGGAATGAATGCCACTCTTAAAACAGTTATTACATTGGGAATATGTTTTTTCATTTTAACTCCTATATAGAAATTATTTTTGCAAGTTCCAATAATTCAACATCCAATTCCTTTTTCATGTCCAGTGCTTCTTTTATATCGTAGTCAATAAGCTTATTATCATTGAGACAGATAATGCGGTTTAATCTGCCTTCGTTGATTACTTCAATAGCTTTTGCGCCCATTTTACTGGCCATAATCCTATCGTACGCGGTAGGACTGCCGCCTCTTTGCACATAGCCTAAAATAGTTGCCCTTGATATAATGCCGGTTTTTTCGGTTATTGCACTACATAGCTCATTAGCGTTACCAACACCTTCTGCTACAATTATGCAATAGTCTTTCTTCCCTCTGTTCCGACACTCAAGTATGGGTTTAATAACATCCCTGTCGATATCAAATTTAGTTTCCGGTATAAGAATGATATCTGCGCCTCCGGCTATTCCGTCATTAACAGCGATATAACCGGCATCCCGGCCCATAACTTCAATAACCGTGCATCTCTCATGTGAATATGCCGTGTCCCTCAATTTATCTATTGAATCCATTACAGTATTTAAAGCGGTATCATAACCGATTGTATATTCAGTGCAATTGATGTCATTGTCAATCGTTCCGGGAAGGCCGATAACAGGCATGCCTTCTATTGAAAAATCAAGGGCACCCTTATAAGAGCCGTCTCCGCCTATTACTATGACAACATCAATGTTGAAAACGCGGCAGATTTCATGTGCGCGTTTTCTATGTTCGGGATTCATGAATTTAAGACATCTCGCGGTTTTTAAAATAGTTCCGCCGTCTTGAAGAATGCCGGAAACATCCCTGGGAGACAGTTTTTTAATTTCGCCGTTTATAAGACCCTCATATCCCCTGGAAATACCAAAGACATTATAACCGTAAAAGTAACCGGTCCTTACAACCGCCCTTATTGCGGCATTCATTCCCGGCGCATCCCCTCCGCTGGTTAAAACACCAATGTTTTTAACTTTTCTCATTTAATACTCCTATTTCAGTCGCCGGAAACTATATCCCCTCCGGAAGAAAGTATTTCAGCATTTCCTTTGATTTTAATAGCTGCCGTAAATTCAGTAAATTGAACTAAAAGAACATCACCTTTATCCATTTTTTCAATATGATGAAATTTAGTGCTTTCTCCTCTGGTAAGGCCAATAATACTGACGCCGTTTTCTAAAGCTTTGATTAGTATGGGTTTTCCATCTGTATAGCAGTTCATATATTTAACCACCTTCCAATTTATAATATATCATAAATATAGTTAATCTTTGCTTTATAATTATATCAGCCAAAAAATATGGAATAAGTTTTATCGCTTAATAAACATATTTTCCCTGCCGATTGTAAAAGCAAGTTCATTAAGCATATCTTTACTATCCCGGATTGAATATCTTGGATCAAGTCGCTTTTCAAATTTTACACCGTTTTCCGACCTTCTTAATATTAAAACAGATTTACCGTTTCCGCCAAAATAACTAATAAATGCGTCAAATCGTTCCGTATCTATCCTGTCTGCATTTATGTATACGGTGCAGTAGTTATTAGATTTATCTTTTTCTAATCTTATTTGGGGCGAAGTTTCGTTTATTGGGGGCATTCTTTTATTACCATCGCTTTTCAACGGGTGTATTTCATCACAGATGATTTTAATATCTTCTTCCTCACGAATGCTGAGCTTTCCTTTAATTAAAATTTTTGAATCTTCGATTATTAACGAGGAATACTTATCAAGTACATTTGGGAACACAATCAACTCCATGGAACCATAAATATCCTCCAATTCAACAAAAGCCATCATATTGTTGTTTCTAGTTACTTTTTTGGTTATTCTGCGTATCAACCCCGCGCAGCACACTCCCCTGCCGTCGAAAAATACGTTTTGATCTAAATTTTCATCTATTATTTTCTGATTACTGAAAAAGGTTGCTTTCTTCAATATTAAGTTCTCATATTCATCAAGAGGATTGCCGGTAACATAAATTCCCAACAATTCCTTTTCCATGTTCAGCAGACGTTGCTTGTCGAAATCCTCAATATCAGGGAAAATATAACTGAATTCATTTTTTATACTGCTGTCGGCTCCGAACATTGAGACCTGTCCCTCTATATTATTTCGCTTGTCTTTTGAGATGGATTCGAGGATAGATTCAAATGAAGAAAGCAACTGTCTTCTGTTAACCGTGAATGAGTCGAAAGCGCCGCATTTAATCAGGCTTTCAACACACTTTTTATTAACAGCGCCACTTGCAAGACGTTTGCAAAAATCGATGAAGGAACCGTATTGTCCATTTTCCATTCTTTCGAATTTTATAGAATCCGCAGCTTTATAGCCGACATTTTTTATAGCCGCCAAACCAAATCTGATATCTTTTCCATCAACCCCAAACTTCCTGCCTCCGGAATTAACATCAGGAGGAAGTACTGAAATTCCAAGTCGCCCGCACTCCTGGATATATAAGGAAATTCTTTCGGTTGATCCCATAAAGCTGTTTAAAGTTGCAGCCATAAATTCCAAAGGGTAATAAGTTTTTAGAAAAGCGGTTTGATATACCACTACTGCATATCCGGCAGCGTGGGATTTAGGAAACGCATAAGAAGCAAAATCCGTCATCTCGTCAAAAATCAAGGATGCCGTTTGGGGAGGAACCTGTCTGTCTATGGCTCCCTTTATGAAAATTCCCCGTTCTTTTTCCATTGCATCGCGCTTCTTTTTAGACATAATCCTCCGCACCAGGTCTGCTCTGCCCAAGGTATATCCCCCAATGTCCTGAACTATTCTCATTACCTGTTCCTGGTAAACCATGCATCCATAAGTTACATCTAAAATCGGTTTTAGAAGCATATGTTGATATTTTGCATTTTCAGGGTTTTTCTTATATTTAAGATATCTTGGGATTTGTTCCATTGGGCCGGGTCTATAAAGTGATATGCCTGCGATAATATCTTCAAGGTTCTGAGGTGACAATTCTTTCATAAATGAAGTCATTCCTGCGCTTTCAAGCTGGAATATGCCTGCAGTATAGCCGTCTGATATCGTTTTGTAAACATTGGGGTCATCAAACTCCATTTCATCTATATTTATTTCAATATCATGAATTTCTCTAACAAATGTGATGCAGTCCTGTATTACGGTAAGGGTGCGAAGACCAAGGAAGTCCATTTTTAATAACCCAAGGTCCTCAAGACGCTCCATTGTGAATTGAGTTACAATTGCCTCGTCATTTTTTTGAAGAGGAACATATTCATCCACATTTTCTCTTGTAATTACAACACCTGCTGCGTGTGTTGAAGCATGCCTGGCTATTCCTTCAAGCAACATCGCTGTGTCGATGAGCTCCCTGACCTGCTCATTATCGTCATATATGCCGCTTAAATCCCGGTTTACCTTCATTGCTTTCTGTATTGTCATATCGGGCTGATGCGGAATCATTTTTGCAACAATGTCTGTCTGGGCATAGGATACATTCAAAGCTCTTCCGACATCCCTAATAGCCGCCCTGGCTGCCATGGTGCCGAAAGTAATTATCTGGCAAACCTTTTCTTTGCCATACTTTTCAGTAACATATTCAATAACTTCATGTCTTCTTTCATAACAAAAATCCATATCAATATCGGGCATTGAAATTCTTTCAGGATTTAAAAACCTCTCGAAAAGAAGGTCGTATTTAATCGGGTCAATATTTGTTATTCCAAGGCAATATGATACAAGGCTTCCCGCCGCCGATCCCCTCCCCGGTCCGACCATTATATTTTTTGATTTTGCATAGTTGATAAAATCAGAAACAATCAGAAAATAGTCTGTATAGTCCATGTCTTTTAAAATATTTAATTCAAACTCCAGCCGTTTGATTAGCTTTTTATCAGGAGAATCGCCATATCTCTTTTTAAGCCCTGCATAAACATTTTTTTTAAAAAACTCATAATGGTCCGTCTGCTCATCAAGGGTAAAAGCCGGCAGATGCGGAACTCCCATTTCAAGTTTTACATTGCATCTTTCAGCAATTTTCATTGTATTTTCAATAGCCTCGGGAAATTCAGGGAAAAGCTCCTGCATATCACTTGTAGACTTAAAATAAAACTCTTCGGTGGGAAATCGCATTCTGTCGGGTTCATCGACGGTTTTACCGGTTTGAATACATAAAAGCACATCATGCGGCCGCGAGTCGTTTTTTGTAAGATAATGTACATCATTTGTAGCTACGAGGGGTATTCCGGTTTTTTTTGATATTTCTATTACACCCTGATTAACAAGGCTCTGACTTTCGATTCCGTTATTTTGACGTTCCAGATAAAAATTCCCAGGACCTAATATTTTATTTAACCTGACTGCTATTTCAAGGGCTCCCTCGCGATTTCCTTCAAGAATTGCCCTGGGAATTGCCCCTGCCAGACACGCGCTTAATGCAATAATACCTTCAGAATATTCTTCAAGCAGCTCATAATCAGCCCTTGGTTTGTAATAAAAACCTTCCAGATGGGCTTTAGTAACTATTTTAAGAAGATTTTTATAACCTTTATTGTTTTTAGCAAGAAGTACAAGGTGATTGGGTTCATTGTCAAAAACATGTTCTTTGTCAAACCGGCTTCTTCTGGCGGTATAAATCTCACATCCCAGTATTGGTTTTATTCCCTTTTCAATGGCGCTTTTATAAAATTCAATTACACCATACATGACTCCGTGATCAGTAATTGCAACTGCAGGCATCCCGAACTCCACAGCCTTTTCCATAAGACTGTCAATTTTAACGGCTCCATCGAGCAAGCTGTATTCGGTATGAAGATGAAGATGTATGAATTTACTCATGTGAAAATTATAGCACATCCCCATCATTAGTCTATTTATAAAATTCCTTTATATAGAATTATATTGAATTTTTATATGCTTATTTGCTTTCAAAACAAAACATACATGAGAAAACACTATATTATTGATATAAGTAAGTGTGTGTGCTACTATCAGATGGAGGTAAAAGTTACCATTGGAGTAATTTTATGAGTATAGATTTTTCATCATTTAAAAAGAAGAAACAATTCCCGTTCTTTTTATTCGGATATGCTTTATTGCTTGTATGGACAGGCTTAATTTTGTATTTATTGCATAATGGTTTTTCTTTAGAAACATTTTTAGAGTTTGGACCTGATTTAATACAAACGAATGCATTTGGATTTTCTATTTTAATATCCTCCTTTTTGCTATATCTTCTTAGTCTTGGCATAATTCGAGAAGTTAAACTTAAATTTAAATTTCCCCTTTACATAATGCAATTCGTATTTTTTATAAGTATTGCTGTGTTCGGATATTACCTAACTTCAGCCAGATTGTCAGATTTATATAATTACTTAATGATAGCCGGAGCTTTATATCATTTGATTCTTCTTACATATTTACTGCTCCAGCATCGTGTTTATTCAAGATATTATTCCTTTACAGCTTTGGTTTTTTCTTCGCTTCCTGCTATTCCTTTTTTATATGGCGTATACGTTTTTATTACGGGCGCATATCCGGGAATTTCTCCAGATCTATTAAATATAAACAACATAGCAAAATTTGTACTGCTATTTACTTTACTGCTATATACAGTGGTAAACAGTGTTTATTTAAATTATATCAACAGAAAGGTATTTTAATATGAAATCAACAATCGATTGTATTTACTGCTATCTAAGACAGGCTGTAAACTGTATGAAGCATGCAGAAGTTCCGAAGAGCAGGCAGCCTGCTATCCTCTATTCATTAATGGATACAATCAAAGAACTCGATACAAATGAAACGCCCTGTTATAATTCTACTTTTACCGTAAGAAAAACATATGAGCTTATCAATTGCCAAGACCCTTTTAAAAATGAAAAAGCAGAGTCAAATGAAAAAGCCTTGGCTCTTTTGGAAAATCTCAGCGAATCTATTGATTTCAAAGATCTTCACGGCTTATTTATACTTTCTTCTGCAGGGAATATAATCGATTCGGGCATTATGTTTGATTATGACATTGAGAAGACCATGAAAGAAACATTAAAAAACGGATTTCCGATAGATTGTTTCAGTGAGTTTAGTGAAAAACTGAAAAATGCCAGAAAAATATTATATCTTGGCGATAATTGCGGCGAAATAGTCTTTGATGCGCCCGCAGTAAAACTTTTAAGCGAAATGGGTAAAGATGTGTATTACGCTGTCAAGTCTGCTCCTATACTAAATGACGCCCTTACAGAAGATGCAATTTTTGCGGGAATACACAATTATGCAAGTATAATTGAAACCGGCTCCGGTTTTCTGGGTGTTAATCCTAAAGACTCATCAAGGGAATTCATGGAATTGCTTGACAATGCCGATCTGGTCATTTCAAAAGGCCAGGCAAATTTCGAATCACTTGATGATTATCCAACAGCCCCGGGCCGTATTTTCTTTATACTTAAAATAAAATGCGACGGCATTGCAGAAAGAATACCCGGTTCTAAATACGGAGATTCAGTTTTATATACAACAAAAGGTACGGTAGCATGAATCTATTACTCTATTTTGTTCTATTCATAGTCGGTCTTGCGTTAATTATTAAAGGGAGCGACTGGTTTGTTGATTCTACCATTTGGATAGCGCGAACGCTACATATACCCGAGTTCATCATAGGAGCCACTTTGGTAAGCTTATGTACTACCCTGCCGGAATTTTTGGTTTCAACCGGAGCAGCGTCAAATGGAGACACGTCCCTTGCCCTTGGAACATCCGCAGGCAGCGTTGCATGCAACACCGGGCTTATTCTTGGAATTGTAATTGTTTTTTCCATGCCATCCCTGCATCATAGAAATGCCATTCGGCTAAAATCGACTTTTATTTCTGCTGCGCTATTAGCCTACTTGATAATCGGTATAGTATTCGGAGAGTTTAACTATATTATAGGAATAATATTTCTTTTAATGTCCGTTCTCTTTGTTTATTATAATTATTATGAAGCAAAAAAATACCGTGAGGCTCAGGAGCATCTTCCTGAAACAGATAAATCTAAAAAGACAGTAATACTAAATACTATTCTTTTTATCGTTGGTCTTGCGCTCACAATAGCCGGCTCGAGGCTTATGATAATATATGGACAGAAGATTGCATTAATGCTTAAAGTCCCGTCTATCGTCATTGGAGTAACCATGACAGCCCTTGGAACAAGCCTTCCGGAACTGGTAACGGCTATAACTGCAATTAAGAAAAAGGCCGCATCGCTTTCGGTGGGAAACATATTCGGAGCCAATATACTGAACCTTACCCTTGTACTTGGGGGAACTGCAATTATCAGACCGATTATTACAGACAAGATGATATTATCATTTCACCTTCCTATAATTCTTTTGATTACCCTGATAGCATCAATAAGCACTTTAGTATTTAAAAAGAAATATCCCAGGTTCGTTGGGATACTTCTGATTCTTTTATATTTTACTTACATAACATTATCGGCAGTTCTTCTCTAAAAATAATACGGGCTTTCACTATCATATGCCATGAATATAATAATTAATATTCAAGACAGAAGGAACAAATTTATATGTCCTTTTATTCAGGCTCTGTTATTTGTCATATAAGCCCGTGGAAATATATCTTTCTCCGGTATCCGGAAAAATGGTTACAATTTTTTTGCCGGGATTCCTTTTGGCAGTTTCTATTGCAGCGTACAATGCCGCTCCTGATGAAATCCCACATAATATTTTTTCTTTTTCCGCAGTAATGAGTGCATATTTTTTAGCATTTTCAGTAGACACTTTTACAATGCCGTCAATTATTTCTGTATCTAAAATAGCAGGAACAAATCCGGCGCCAATCCCCTGGATACCATGCTTTGATGATAATTCTCCTGAGAGAACAGCTGATTCTATCGGTTCAACGGCAATAACCTGTATGCTTTTATTTTTTAATTTTAAAAAACTTCCGATGCCGGTAATGGAACCGCCTGTTCCTACACCGGCAATAAATATGTCAACTGCTCCGTCAAGGTCTTTATAAATTTCTTTTGCAGTAGTATCAAAGTGCGCTGCCGGATTAGAGGGATTTTCAAATTGCATGGGAATATAAGAGTCTTTAATGGATTCATTTATCTCTTTTGCTTTATCAATAGCTCCGTACATTCCTTTTTCAGGCGGTGTTAATACTATTTCAGCGCCCAAGGCACTCATTAATGCAATTCTTTCTCTACTGAGTGAAGAGGGCATTACTAAAATAACATTCAGTCCGTATTTAGCAGAGGCAATCGCCAATCCTATACCGGTATTACCGCTTGTTGGTTCAATAATAGTAGAACCTTCCTTGATTCTCCCCTCTTTAATAGCATCATTTAGCATACGTCGTGCAGGTCTGTCTTTTATGCTTCCTCCAGGATTGAAGAACTCGAGTTTTGCATAAATATCAGCCTCAAGTTTAAAAATTTTCTTTATTCTGTTCAATTTCACAAGCGGTGTGCCGCCTATGGTTTCTTCAATAGAATTATAAATCATTTCAATACCTCAAAGTAACTCGCTTCTGTTATTATGTAATCCATCTTAATATCAGTTTCCTTTAAACAAAGTTTTTCTTTTCTTAGCTGGAATTCATAACATATACCAATCTTAAGCATATTGGTGTTTTCTAAAAAGCGATCATAACATCCTTTACCATAACCGATTCTGCCTCCATAGATATCAAAAATAACCCCTGGAACCAAAACGACATCAATTTTATCAACCGCGAATTCAATGCTGTTATGCGGTTCTCGTATATTATACTTACCCAATCGCATATTATCTTTATCAGTAAATTTAAAAGGAGTTAAAAAATAATCCTGATTAGTCACAGGAAAACACAGCTCTTTTTTATTTTCTATTAAATAATTATTAAGTGAATCTACGGAAGCCTCATTATTAATCGGCATATAGCTCATATATGCAGAAAAACTCATTTTGCCTGAATTAATAGAATTCGACCTGATTCCCTCTCCTGCTTCTATGACAAATTTATCGGAAAGTTTTTTACGTTTTAATATATAAATCTTTCGCAAGTCATTATCCATTAGAAAATCATGTTTTCAATGTATTCGTTTGTGAAACCCGGATCTGTAGTCAGCTCGACATACTCAACATGCTTTTTTATTTCATTTGCCTGCTCAATATATTTGTGCGAAAGCAGACACATTGATGCCCCGGCACCTGCTGTATTACCGGAAGCTATAACTTTTTTAAGATCGTGTTTTGGTAAAAGACCTATTCGCATGGCGCTTTTAACATTAATATAATTCCCAAATCCACCTGCAAGAAATATTTTATCTACATCTTTTTTATCTATGTGGTATTTTTTAATCAAAGTTGCAATTCCTGCTGCAACAGCCGCCTTTGCACTTTGTATTTCCCGCACATCTTTCTGAGTTATACATATGTCGTCAATAATTCTGAATGCTTTAATACCATCAAGCATAAAAATCCTTTTTTTCATTTCCGGAATAGTCATAATTTCATCTTCATCATAAAATCTGCCTGTTTCGTCGATAATATCATTTTCAAGCATTTCTGCAACTGCATCAACAATTCCCGAACCGCATATGCCGACGGGAGCTAAATCGTCTATGGTAGTGTAATTTATTTTTCCACCTTCAATTTCTATAGTATCAATAGCGCCTGAAATTCCGCCCGTTCCAAATTTAATATTAGCCCCTTCAAAAGCAGGTCCTGCAGCAGTGGAACATGAAACCAATCTGTCCTTATTACCCAAAACCATTTCACCGTTTGTTCCTATGTCAATCAGCAGTGACACTTCTTTCATATCCCTTAGGCGGCATGCAAGCAGACCGGCAATGATATCAGCTCCTATATAAGCAGAGACCGAAGGCAGACACACGGCGTGTCCGAATTTGTTTATTCTTATACCAAGCTCAGAAGCCGGGAAATCGTGCATTTCCGTACTAACGGGGATAAATGGTAATTTGCCGATATTTACAGGATCCAATCCCATTAAGAAATGCATCATGGTTGTATTTCCCGCTAATGTCAGCATATAAATATCATTGGTGTCTAATGAATGTTTCAGACAAAGCTTTCCGACAAGACGATTAAGTTGATTAATCATAACTTCGTTTAAAATGCCTAATCCATTCATTTCAGTTTCAGCAAAATTTATTCTTGAAATAACATCGGCTCCGAACTGTTTCTGTGAATTTAATTCTGATTCAACATCTGTAAAATCTCCATTTTCAAGATTATAAAGGTATGCCGCCACGGTAGTTGTTCCAATATCGACGGCTATACCGAAAAAGTGTCCGTTTTTCTTATTTTCAATACCTTTAACCATGTCATAATATGAAATTATAGTCGGTTCATTATTACTTGAATTAAGTACTTCTGTTAAATTTTTCAGCAGTGGTAGATTATTTTTATCTATTTTCATGTTACAATTATGAAAAATATTTCTGATGTCAGACACCTGTCTATTAAGATTTGGAATCTCAGTTGATATTTTTTTTATTCCAACTGCAGGCCGGAAAGAATCAATTATAAGATTAGAATTTGTCAGTATCTTGTTTTTTGCCGACTGTCCGGGTATATCAACAACCATCTCATCTTCTGGTTTAATGCAACATGCGAGTCGATATCCGGTTTTAATATTGCTTAATCCAAGCAGGTTCCTCTCTTCTTTTCCAATTTCCTGTGAAATTAAATTAACCTTCACAAGGCATTTGCCGCATTTTTTCATGCCTCCGCATGGCGCTATAATTTCAGCATCGCTCCTTTGTATCAATTCAAGAATTGTTTCAGAGCCGTCTGAATCCATATAAAACTCTTTATTTTTATATAATAATATAACTTTCATACAACCACCCTAATATATAATATATAAAATTATAAACAAATTAAAGATGTTTGACTATTGTTTTTTGAAATATTATAATTTTAATATTAAATAGAGGGAGATTTTTATGAAAAAAGAAGTGCGTACAAGATTTGCGCCAAGCCCTACGGGATATATGCATATCGGGAATCTTAGGTCTGCAATTTTCGAGTATCTTGTTGCGAAAATCAATAATGGCAAATTTATTCTCAGAATTGAAGATACAGACCAGTCAAGAAAAGTTGAAGGAGCTGTTGATGTTATATACAGTACACTTGCTAAAATCGGCCTTTCACATGACGAAGGTCCGGATGTCGGCGGTGCTTTTGGCCCGTATGTGCAATCTGAAAGAAAAGACATATATCTTCCCTATGCACAGCAACTTGTAGAGTCTGGAGATGCTTATTATTGCTTCTGTTCTAAAAGACGTCTTGATTCTTTGCGGGATAAAGCGGATAAAGAGAATGTTCAATATAAGTATGATCGTTATTGCTTTCATCTGTCTCAGGCAGAAATTCAAGATAAACTTGACTCTGGCTCTAATTATGTAATACGCCAAAAAGTCCCTGACAGAGGTACTACAACCTATAATGATGAAGTTTATGGTAACATTACTTTTAATAATCAAACATTGGAAGATCAAATTTTAATAAAATCCGACGGGTTCCCTACATACAATTTTGCAAATGTTATCGATGACCACACTATGGAAATCAGTCATGTAGTCAGAGGCAGCGAATATCTTTCATCAACACCTAAATTCATTCAGCTTTACAAAGCTTTCGGATGGAAGGTTCCAATTTTCGTCCATCTTCCCCTTGTTGTAAAAAATGACGGAAGTAAAATTTCAAAAAGAAACGGCGATGCCATGTTTGATGACATGATAAATGAAGGTTATCTTCCTGAGGCTATTCTTAATTATACCGTTATGCTTGGCTGGAGCCCCGGAAACGAGCGTGAATTTTTTACTTTGAAAGAGCTTGAAAAAGATTTTACAATAAAAGGCATTAGCAAATCCCCTTCTACACTTGATTATGACAAGCTTAAATGGGTGAACGGCGAGTATATTAGGAAAATGTCCTCTGAAAATTTTGCAACTGTTGCAGAAAAATGGATTAAAAAGGGTCTCAACGGGAAAAATCTTAACATCGATAAAATTGCCGGAATGCTTCAAAAAAGAACAGATACACTCGGTGATATTCCGGATGCCATTGATTTTCTTTCGGATGTATCTGAAATTAATCCTGATTTGTATTTTCATAAAAAAATGAAAAGTGACAAAGAATCCGCAAAAATCTTGTTTCCATTAATTCATAATGTTTTATCATCACTCGATTCCTGGAATCATGATGCAATCTATAATTCGCTTGTTGAAATCGCAGCAGCCAATGAAATGAAAAACGGCAAGGTCATGTGGCCTTTGAGAGTAGCGCTTACAGGAAAGCCCATAACACCTGGCGGAGCAATTGATGTTGCTGATATACTCGGACAAGCAGAATCACTTAAACGTATTAAATCTGCCATTAATCAACTGGAGGGAAACAATGGATAAATTATTTGAATCATCGAACTTCATACATAATGAGATAGACAAAGACATCCTTAAACATCCGGATTTAAAAATTCACACGCGGTTTCCGCCAGAGCCCAGCGGCTACTTCCATATTGGACATGTAAAAGCTATCGCCATAGATTTCGGCACTGCAGAAAAATATGGCGGTGTTTGTAATCTGCGAATGGATGACACAAATCCTCTCCTTGAGAAAAAAGAATATGTTAAAGCAATAGAGGAAGATATATCATGGTTGGGGTATAAGTGGCATAAGCGTGTTTTCTACGCATCGGAGTATTTTGGACAATGCTATGATTATGCTATTGAACTGATTAATAAAGGCCTTGCCTATGTATGTGATTTGTCTGCTGATGAAATGAAAGAATATCGCGGCACATTGACAGAACCCGGTAAAACTTCTCCCTTTCGCGATAGAAATGTTGAAGAAAATCTGAAACTATTTATTGCAATGAAAGATGGCAAATTTCCAGACGGCGCATGTACCCTAAGAGGCAAAATAGATATGTCTTCCCCTAACCTGAATCTAAGAGACCCTGTTCTATACAGGATCATGCATGTCCCCCATTCCAAAACAGGAGACAAATGGTGCATTTATCCAATGTACGATTATGCGCATCCGATCCAGGATGCCATAGAAGAAATCACACACTCTCTCTGTGATCTTGATTTTGAATCTCACCGCCCCTTATACAATTGGGTATTAGATAACCTTGGTTATGGAGAATTCCCCAAGCAAAGAGAATTTGCTCGTTTAAATATTTCTTACACAATTACCAGTAAAAGAGTTCTGCGGGAAATAGTTGAAAAAGGTTTGGTATCGGGCTGGGACGATCCAAGAATACCAACAATAGCCGGTCTCAGACGCAGAGGTTATACGCCGTCTTCATTATTAAATTTCATTGATAAAATCGGTGTTGCAAAGACTTATAGCGTTGTTGATACCGCCTTATTAGAACACTGTATTAAAGATGAGCTGAATAAAACCGCATCAAGGGTTATGGCAGTTATAGATCCTGTTAAAGTTATTATTACAAATTATCCCGAGAACACCACAGAAATGATGATTTCGGAAACAATCAGGGCGACCCTGATTCAGGGACAAGAGAAGTTCCTTTTACACGTGAAATTTTTATTGAGAAGGTCGATTTCATGGTTGAACCAATACGCAAATATTTCAGACTTTCCCCCGGCCGCGAAGTAAGATTGAAAAACGCATACTTTATAACTTGTAATGACTATATCAGTGATAAAAATGGCGAAGTAACTGAAATTTACTGCACATACGATCCCAAGTCAAAAGGCGGCAATTCTCCTGACGGACGCAAAGTAAAAGGTACATTGCATTGGGTTTCCTCCGAGCATGCTATAAAAGCTGAAATCAGGCAATACGACAGGCTGACGCATCTTGAAAGTCCCGGACTTCTTCCCAGAGGAACACCGGTGGAAGAAATGCTGAATCCCGATTCTTTGCATGTATTTGAAAATTCTTTGATTGAACCTTCGTTGGCAGATGTTAAAGAAGGCGATAGATTTCAATTTATCAGAAATGGATATTTTTGTTGTGATAAGGATTCAACAAAGGAGAAAATTGTATTTAACCGGATTGTACCATTAAGGGATTCATGGGCTAAAATTGCAAGGAAAGGCTAATAAATGGCTTATGACTTAAACGAACTTCCTGTATACGCGAGAGACTATCTTGCATACATGGACACCGTTCGCAACTGCTCTGAAAATACCATCAGGGAGTATTTTTACGACCTTAGGATGTTCCTGAGGTTTTTAAAAAATAAAAGCAGCAATTACAATATTCCACTTGATGAAATTTCCGTCGATAATGAAAATATTTCATTGGTTGATACTGTAACGCTCAGCGACTTATATTCATATATGACTTTTCTTAACAGAGAAAGACATATGTCTTCTCGTTCCAGGGCAAGGAAAGCCGCTTCGGTTAAGTCTTTTTATAAATATTTATTCAGCAAGGCAAAAGTCATTAAAATAAATCCTGCCGCAGAATTGGAATCTCCTAAACTATCCAAGGAACTTCCCCGCTATCTCAGTCTGGAAGAGAGCAGGCGTCTGCTTTCATCAGTAGACGGCCGTTATCATGCCAGAGACTTTGCAATAATCATCATATTTTTGAACTGTGGGCTCAGAATATCGGAACTTGTGGGAATTAACACAAATCATATACGGGATAATGATACGCTCGTAGTCAGGGGAAAAGGCAATAAAGAACGTACAATTTATTTAAATGAAGCATGTCTTTTCGCAATAAACAGGTATCTTAATGTCCGTCCGAAATCTAATAACGAAGACCCAAATGCATTATTTATCAGTATGCGTGGAAATCGTATGAGTCGAAAAACAATACATGTCATGCTAAAAAAATATTTTTTAAAGGCAGGGCTTGACGCAGAAAAATTTTCCGCTCATAAGCTTCGTCATACAGCTGCTACTTTAATGTACCGTCATGGCAATGTGGATATTCGCGCCCTTCAAAGCATTCTTGGGCATAAAGGCATTGCAACTACTGAAATTTACACTCATGTTGATAATGAAAAAATCAGGGAAGCAATTAACGCTAATCCGCTTTCAAATGTAAAACCTGATATAAAATAGTTTTCAAACCATTACGCCGGTGAGTACTGCTTATATGTTACCGCTGCACAAAGTGATGCCGGTTTGTTTATTGCAGCAACAAAAACCCGTCCTGCCGAGGGCGGTTTTATTAAAAGCAATTACTATTTTAAGCCTTTGAAGTTAGATTTAATTATTTTCTCAATTGCATCTCTTTCAGGAACCAGATGAATAAAGTCAATTGTATCATGGGTTGGCAAAGTAATGAATTCTATATTATTAAGGTCAGCCTTTAAAACCTCAGGCAGGTACTTCACTATTTCATCAGATGGGATATTTGTATTAAGATTATCAAATATTAGCTGTATTATGCTATTTATCTTTGCACCGTAAATGAATTTTGTCTTTTGTTTTATTAATTCCTGTATGAAGTCCTGCTGCACCTTAATTCGATTCAAGTCAGACCCATTCCAATAACTTTCAGTAACATCATCATTATTTCTTCTGAACCTAAGTAACTTTTCAGCTTCTTCGCCGTTGAAATGCTGTAATCCGGGTTCAAAGAAAATATGAAGATCCTGATATGGGTCGTCATAATCCATAAGGGCAGGCACTGTGAAATCAACTCCGCCAAGTTGGTTAATGATCTCTCGGAAAGCTTTTAAATTCATTACCACGCCATATTTAATATTACAGTCGAGTTCATTCCCTATATATTCAATGGTCCGTTCTATATCAAGATTATGATTTGCATATACCATGTTCATAATATCATTATCCAGTTTGTCCTTATTAAGGTCTGTCGATACTATGGTATCCCTTGGAATTGACATAACACTAATCTTATTGCTTATGGTATCCATATTAACAAGCATGATTGCATCAGTATTAGCGCCAACCTTATCTTTAACCATTAATAGGGTATTAAATGGTTCAATGGCAAAATATGGTGTGAATACACTATCGTTTGCTTCACTTGAATTATTGGGAATGTCTATGTCGTTTTCAATCGCATCAAGCGCATCGTCAATTGCCTTTGCTTCAGCGGTGTTCAGCACTTGTATCAAAACAACGCCTGCTCCGATGAGAAAACAAAAAACTATTATAGTAAAAGTCATAAAAAACTTTTTTATTGCCATATAATCCTCCTATTGCATTTTATTCTTTAAACGTATTAATAATGCAAAAAGTTCCTTATATATATTACAAAATTACTTGCAAATTGTAAAGAAATTAAAAAGAAAGGAATGCTGCTTTATATTCTGCAACATTCTCGTCTTTAATTTAATTAGATTTCATAAAAGCCTCGAAAGCCTTATAACACATAATGATGTCAACCTTGCTTGCAACTTCATAAGGAGAATGCATTCCGAGAAGAGGTACTCCTATATCAAGCACTTCTATTCCAAGCTTAGCGGCAAATTTTGCTATTGTTCCCCCGCCGCCCTCGTCAATTTTACCCAGTTCGCCTATTTGCCATACAATGCCATTCTCATCAAGAAGCGTTGTTATTTTATGAACAAGTTCGCAGCTTGCATCGCTGGCGCCAGCTTTTCCCCTGGAACCTGTATATTTAGAAATACCAACGCCTTTTCCTAAGAAAACTGAATTATTCTTTTCAAAAACATTTTTATAAGCAGGGTCAAAAGCAGCGTTAACATCACCTGAAAGCATTGTAGAATTGTGAAGAAGCTGCTTCAACCATACATCACTGGATTTTTCTTCGGTAAGTTCAAGCAGCATGGCTGCGAAATATTCAAGCATGTCTGATTGAGCTCCGGTGTTCCCTACGCTTCCAATCTCTTCTTTGTCTGCAAGATAGCATAGAGTTGTCTTTTTACAAAGCCCTGCGCTTAAAATCGCTCTGAGAGCCGAATAAGAGCACACCCTGTCATCATGTGCATATGAACCAATCATGCTGCGGTCAAAACCGATATCCCGTGCTTTCAAAGCAGGGACAATCTGCACTTCTGCGCTAATAAAATCTTTTTCAGTGATTCCCAGCTCACGATTAAGATACTCAAGAACTTTTAGTTTAACAGTTTGTTTAATATCTTCATCCTTAAAGGGAATCGAGCCGGTTAAAACATTTAAACTTTCACCGGGAAATGCTTCTCCAAGTTTTTTGTCATTTTGTTCTTTTGCAAGATGCGGTAGAAGGTCGGTGATTATGAAAACAGGATCATCTTCTTTTTCACCAACGCAAATATTAACTTCCGTTCCATCTTTCTTTATAACAGTTCCATGAATTGCCAGCGGTATTGACAGCCACTGGTATTTGCGTACTCCTCCGTAATAATGGGTTTTAAGGTAAGCCAGTTCCATTTCTTCATAAATCGGAATGGGTTTAAGATCCAGTCGCGGAGAATCAATATGGGTTCCCACCATGTTTATACCTTTTAATATGCTTTCTTTGCCGACAATGGAAATAATAACCGATTTTTTCCCACCTACATAATAAACTTTATCTCCCGGATGAATATTTTGGCCTGTTTCAAAGGCATTCTTAATCGAAATGAACCCAAGCTTATCCAGTAATGCCACTGTATTTTTGGTGAATTCCCTTTCGGTTTTAGACAAATCGAGGAACTCCTTGTACTCATCGCAAAAAACTTTGGTTTCTTTCATTCCCTTGTCCCCCAGGACTTCCCATGCGTTTTTCCTCTTGTAAAATAATTCCTCTAATTTACTTTTTTCAGCCATGTTATCCTCCAAAATTAAATAATGATTCCTCCGCCCACAACAATCTTTTCGTTATATATGACAGCGGATTGTCCGGGTGTCGGAGCGCGTAGTATTTCATTGGTTTTTAATTTAAGATTACCATCTATATAGTTAATGCTTTTAATCTTTACAGGTCGCGCCCCATATCTGATTTTAACATATAAAGAGTCGGAATTGGGAATGGAAGCGTTTATTAGGCTAAGATCTGAAATTAATATTTCTTTGACATATAGATCAGATTCATCCCCAATAACAATATCTCCGTTTTTAGAATTTATAGAAAGGATATAAGCCGGCTTACCAAGGTGTATCCCAAGTCCCTTTCGCTGACCAATTGTATAATTGGAAATTCCATTATGCCTGTCTATTATAGAACCGTCTTTAAAAATGAAATTCCCCTTTTTTGAGCAAACGCCAAGTTCATCTGCCAGAAAATCCTTATAGTTATCAGGTATAAAACATATTTCTCTGCTTTCTTTAGAATCCGCAGGTAAAATTCCTGCATCGCTGCATATTTTTCTCGCCTGGCTTTTCGGTACTCCGTTCAATGGGAAAAGAATTTGCGACAGTTGTTTTTCTTTTAAAACATATAAAAAATAAGTTTGATCCCTGGTTTTATCTACAGCCTCGGAAAGAAAG
>JAUVJE010000012.1 GCA_030592355.1 Clostridia bacterium | reverse complement strand
TTCTAAAGATACTGAAGTTTTCTCCCGGTTCATCATAATATTTTCATCGGCCGTATATGTTTCGAGCATTTCCATTCCGGGAAATTCGATGTAATAGTCCTCCATTTTCTCATCTTCGAATAACGACAGATTATAACCCTCATGTCCCCCGACTTCATAGAACATATCTGTCTTGCTTTTGTTTTCAATTATATGCGTCTTAATAATATTCGCTCCGTCAAGTTTATAATTAATTATGAGCCTGAAATTAAAAGGATATACTTTCAATGTTTTCTTATCATCATTAAGATAAAATGAAATTTCACTTTCTGAAATTCTTTCTGCTTTAAATTCTTTGAATCTTGCAAAGCCGTGAATATCTATATTGTAGGTTTTATCTTTATATTCGTATTCTCCGTCTTTCAGCCTCCCTATTATGGGGAAAAGCAAGGGAGCCTGGCGTTCCCAAATTTCAGGATTCAGCTGCCATAGATATTCAATATTTTCAATGTCTCCCGTCTTTCTGATGCTTTTTAACTCTGCACCAATGCTGTTCGATTTAATTACAATAAATTCATTCCTAATTTCATAAATCATTAGTTTCTCCTTCTTAATCATTATACCAAATATCACTTTTCTTTATAACTTGAAAAACAAATTTATCGATTAAACGAAGGATATTCATAGAATTCTTTATTAATACCCGTAAGGTGTTACTAAATTTTGATTGACATTTTCTAAATGATTAATTAAAATCAAGTTCAGAAAAAGAAAGAGGTTTTATAATGAAACATGAAATTGATATCAAGTTCAATTCTATAAGCGAAGTAAAAGACTTTGTTGATATTGTAGCAGGTTTTAATTTTGACATAGACTTGGAATCCGGCAGGTATGTTATTGATGCTAAATCCATAATGGGTATTTTCAGTCTCGATCTAAATAAACCAATCAAAATGGCGGCATATACAGATGATGCTACCGAATTAATAAAAGCTATCAGCGACTTCATTTAAAATCAAGTTAAAAACTGATGTGAATTAATAAAAATCTACAAAAAAAAAGAGGCCATGGCCTCTTTTTTTATTTTAGTAAAAGATAAAGCATTATGGATGTTATCATGAATCCAATCGCAATATATGTTGTATATTTCGCTAACATAGCATCAACGGTACGTCCTTTGTTTTTCCCAAAGAATGTTTCCGCTCCGCCTGCTATACTACCGGATAAACCGGCTGCTTTGCCTGATTGCAGAAGTACAACGACAATTATCGCTATTGCGAGAATTATCTGCAGTATACCTACTATTATTTTCAAAGCACTCATTTATGCACCTCCGTTCATCTGGTGTTATTTATTATGCTGTTAACCGCTTTTTAACTAATCATGCGATAAGAATTATAGCACAGCATGCTGCATGCATGCAAGAAACTTTTATTTCAACCTGCAATTCACATGACAACCCGAATATCCCATCTGCATTACAGATGGGATTCAACCATTTATTTTATACAGAAGAACGCATTCATTCCGGGATACACTGCGGTTTCTCCCAATTCTTCTTCAATTCTTAAAAGCTGATTATATTTGGCCACTCTGTCTGTTCTTGAAGGAGCACCTGTTTTAATTTGCCCTGAGTTGGTTGCAACAGCGATGTCTGCGATAGTGGTATCTTCTGTTTCACCAGAGCGATGCGAAATAACGGCTGTGAAACCTGCTTTGTTGGCCATTTCAATTGCATCAAGCGTTTCAGTCAAAGTGCCTATCTGATTAACCTTAATAAGAATTGAATTAGCAACACCCATTTGTATGCCCTTTCCCAGTCTTTTAGTATTGGTAACAAAAAGGTCATCCCCGACTATTTGAATTTTATCGCCCAGTCTTTCATTCATGAGTTTCCAGCCTTCCCAATCCTCTTCAGCAAGACCGTCTTCAATAGATATAATAGGATATTTTTCAACCATATCAGCCCAAAAATCTACCATTTCCTCACGGGTGAACATAATATCAGTTTTCCAGAAGTAGTAGCATCCTTCTTTTCCTTTTGTCTTAGCCTCTTCATACATTTCAGTTGCCGCGGGATCCATTGCAATTTTAAATTGATTGCCTGGTTCAAACCCTGCAGCTTTTATAGCTTCAACAATAACCTGAAGTGATTCTTCATCAGATTTTAGATTAGGAGCGAATCCGCCTTCGTCACCAACCGCAGTGCTGTATCCTTTTTTCTTTAATACTTTTTTCAATGTATGATACACCTCTGCGCACCATTGAAGCCCCTGTTTAAATGAATCAGCTCCTACAGGCATAACCATAAATTCCTGGCAGCTCACTGAATTGTCTGCATGTTTTCCTCCATTAATGATATTCATCATAGGTACAGGAAGCATTTTTGCATTGGTACCGCCAATGTACTGATATAAGGATATTCCAAGGGTTTCAGCTGCAGCCTTTGCTACGGCCAGCGAAACGCCTAACATAGCATTTGCCCCTAGATTTGCTTTATTGGGAGTTCCGTCCAAATCTATCATCGTCATGTCTATAAAAGCCTGGTCAAGTACGTTTTGCCCTTCAATTTCAGGAGCTATGACATCATTAACGTTTGATACCGCCTTTGTTACGCCTTTGCCAAGGTAACGACTTTTATCGCCGTCTCTTAATTCTACTGCTTCGAATGCACCTGTAGAGGCACCTGAAGGAACTGCAGCGCGTCCCATGTACCCGCCTTCAACAATTACTTCAACTTCAAGTGTAGGGTTTCCCCTCGAATCCATTATCTCACGCGCATATACGCTTTCGATTTCCAAATATTGCTTCATTTTTTTATCCTCCGGTTTATTTTAATATTATAAGGATTGTAAAATCCTTAAAGAATCAATGTTTTTCCCGTCATTTCTTCAGGTTTTTCAAGCCCCAGTATACCAAGCATTGTTGGAGAAAGATCAGCTAATATGCCGTTTCTGAGCTTTATATCTCCCTGTCCAATCACAATAAAAGGAACAGGATTAGTTGAATGAGCTGTTATTACCTTATTATCGTCCGTTAGCATTTCCTCCGCATTACCATGGTCTGCGGTTATCAATGCTGTACCTTTAGCTTCTAAAATTGCATCTACAACTTTTCCAAGGCATTCATCAACAGTTTCCACTGCTTTAACCGCGGCCGGGATTATTCCGGTATGCCCAACCATATCACAGTTGGCGAAATTGAGTATCATTACATCGTAATTACCTGATTTTATACGGCTTACCGCTTCATCAGCAACTTCAAAAGCACTCATTTCCGGCATTAAATCGAATGTTTTAATCTCCGGTGTTTTTATAAGAGCCCTATCTTCGTGTTCAAATACATCCTCAACGCCCCCGTTAAAGAAAAAAGTAACATGAGCATACTTGGTTGTTTCGGCAATCCTTAATTGCGATAGGCCTTTTTCACTTATATATTGTCCGAATGTATTAATCAATTCTTCAGGTTTATATACGACGCTTACATTTTCAAACGCCTCGTCATACTGGGACATACATACATAATGAACGGGGAAATACCCTTTTTTTCTTGGAAATTCGTTAAAATCCTTTTTAATAAACGACCGTGTGATTTCCCTCGCCCTGTCCGGTCTGAAATTGAAGAAAATAATTGAATCATTATGACCGATAGTTGATGAATCATCTGCACCGTTAACAATTACACAGGGCTTAATGAATTCATCGAAAACTTTCTCACTATATGAAGCCAGCACACCTTCGGCGGCGCTTTCAATTATGTTGCCTTCTCCCATTACCATTGCATTGTATGCGAGTTCTACGCGTTCCCACATATTGTCCCGGTCCATAGCATAGAAACGCCCCATTATTGTTGCAATTTTACCTATACCTTTTTCTTTAATCACTTCTTCGAGTTGATTAATGTAATCTATTGAACTATCCGGAGAAACATCCCTTCCGTCAAAGAAGCAGTGAATATAAACCTTTTCAAGGCCTTCCTTTTTTGCCAAATCAAGCAATGCATACAAATGTGTATTGTGACTGTGCACTCCGCCGTCAGAAAGCAAACCCATAAGATGCATGGATGAATCATTTATTTTGCAATTTTCTATCGCAGCAATAAATTCTTTCTTTTCGAAGAAATCCCCGTCCAGTATTGATTTTGTTATCCTGGTCAGGTCTTGGTACACAACTCTGCCTGCGCCTATGTTGGTATGGCCTACTTCTGAATTACCCATCTGTCCGTCCGGCAGTCCAACATCCATTCCGCTTGCCGATAGCCTGGAGTTGGGATATTTACTGAAATACTTATCAAGATTAGGTGTTGAAGCCATATAAACTGCATTCCCATGTGGATTTGAACTTAATCCATACCCGTCTAAAATAATCAGTGCTATAGTTTTTTTATTCATATTTTCTCCGTTTAACCGTCATACCTGACGATTGCGGTAAAATCTTTGACTTTTAGACTTGCACCGCCAACCAGCCCTCCGTCTATGTCGGACATATTGAATAATTCTTTAGCATTTGCAGGTTTTACACTGCCGCCGTATTGTATTACGATAGCTCGTGAAGTTTCTCTCGAATAAAGTTTTTCAACCATATTCCTTATAATTTTACAAACTGCATTAGCCTGTTCGCTCGTTGCTGTTTTACCTGTTCCGATTGCCCATATCGGTTCATATGCTATTACTATTTTTTTTACTTGTTCCTCGCTTAATCCATTAAGTGCTATTTTAATCTGAAATTTGACACGTTCTTCGGTAACTCCAAGTTCCCTATAATCGAGTGATTCGCCTACACAAACGATTGGAATCATTCCATATTTAAAAGCTGAATGTATTTTTTTATTAACGGTATGACTGCTTTCGGCAAAATATTCACGTCTTTCGGAATGACCTATTATTACATATTTAATACCCATATCTACAAGCATTGGTGCCGAAATTTCACCGGTGAAAGCACCATTGTCTTCCCAGTGCATATTTTGTGCCGCTATTTCAATGTTTGTTCCGGCAGCAGCGTCAATTGCAGTTTGCAGGGATACAAAGGGCACTCCGCAAACCACTATATCTTTAACATCTTTTACCTGTTCCGCAAGTTCTGAAATAAAATCAGCTGTTTCAGAAGGAGTTTTATTCATCTTCCAGTTCCCGGCAATCACCTTCTTTTTCGGAACTTTGTCAAGTAAAACGTCAATACCGGGAAGAATCTTACCTTCAAGGAATTCAAGAGCAGCTCCTCCGCCTGTTGAAATATGGGTGACTTTATCTGAATATCCAAGAAGTTCCAAGGCTGCAGCACTGTCGCCTCCTCCAATAATAGATACTGCTTTCGATTTAGAAACTGCTTTGGCTATCTCTTCGGTTCCTCTTGCAAAATTTTCAAATTCAAACACACCCATCGGACCATTCCAAATAATCGTTTTAGCCTTTTTTATTGCAGATACATATTTTTCAATGGTAAGAGAACCAATGTCTACGCCCATCCAGCCGTCAGGCATCGCATCTGACGGAACATACTTATATTCAGTATCATTTTTAAACTCTTTAATAACAATCGAACCAATCGGGAGCATAATTTCGACATCATTTTTTTCAGCTTTTCTCATAAGTTCCTTTGCAAGAGGAATTTTATCTTCTTCGCAAAGGGAGCTTCCGATTTTGTACCCTTTTGCTTTAAGGAATGTATATGCCATCCCACCGCCTATAATAAGAGTATCAACTTTTTCAATAAGATTTTCAATAACGCCGATTTTGTCAGAAACTTTAGCTCCTCCAAGAATCGCAATAAAAGGTTTTTCAGGATTCTTAAGCGCTTTCCCCATTATTTCAATTTCTTTTTGAATTAAAAATCCGCATACCGCCGGTAAGAATGCAGCTATTCCGGCAGTTGAAGCATGAGCTCTGTGAGACGTACCAAAGGCATCATTAACAAAAATATCGCCCAGCGAAGCAAGTTTTTCTGCAAATTCAGGATCGTTTTTCATTTCTTCTTTGTGATACCTTACATTCTCCAAAAGCATAACTTCGCCTTCTTTTAAAGCTTCTGCTTTTGAAAAGGCATCGTCTCCAATTACATCAGAAGCCATTATAACTTCCTGTCCTAATAGCTTAGAAAGCCTTACCGCAACAGGTTTCAGGCTTAATTCCGGTTCAAAACCTTCTTTAGGCCGTCCAAGATGCGAAACCAATATTGCTTTAGCTTCATTTTCAATAAGATATCTGATAGTTTGCAGCGCACCTCTTATTCTCTTGTCATCAGTGATATTTCCCTGCTTATCAAGAGGCACATTAAAATCAACCCTTGTTATGACCTTTTTACCTTTAATTTCGATATCTTCCACTGTTTTTTTATTGAGCATTGACATTCTTTTTCCCCTTATCCAAATATATTTACTTTTCATTTATTAAAAGATTCCGATATATAATCCGGACATCTTTAAAATGAAAAATAAAAGGCCCGTATACCGGGCCTTTTCAAATGCTTATTCACTTAGCATCTACTGAAGCCATGTGGCTTATAAGGTCTATAATCTTACATGAGTAACCCCATTCATTATCATACCATGAAATGATTTTAACAAAATTATCATTCAGCGAAATTCCTGCTTTAGAATCAAAAATCGATGTTCTTGAATCTGTAATGAAATCACTTGAAACAACATCTTCATCTGTATATCCGAGAATACCCTTAAGTTCGTTCTCACTCGCTTTTTTCATAACTGCTTTGATTTCATCTGCCGTTGCGCCTTTATCAAGTCTGCAGGTAAGGTCAACAACTGATACGTTCAGAGTAGGAATCCTGAATGCCATCCCTGTAAGTTTGCCATTGACTTCCGGTATAACAGCTCCCACTGCAATTGCAGCGCCGGTAGTTGAGGGAATGATATTCGCTCCTGCACTTCTTCCGAGTCTCCAATTCTTCTTTGAAGGACCGTCAACAACTTTCTGTGTTGAAGTTGATGAATGAATAGTAGTCATGAGACCTTCTACAATACCGAAATTATCATTTAATACTTTGACTATCGGTGCAAGGCAGTTTGTCGTACAGGATGCGTTGGATACTATATCCATTTCCTTTGTATATTTTTCATTGTTAACGCCCATTACGAACATTGGTGTAACTTTGTCTTTGGCAGGTGCGCTGATTACTACTTTCTTTGCTCCGCCTTTAAGATGAGCTGAAGCTTTTTCAGTTGTCAGGAAAACTCCTGTTGCTTCAACAACATAATCCGCTCCGCATTCGCCCCATGGTATTTCAGCAGGATCCATGCTTGCATAAACTGCAATTTTTTCACCATTAACAACAAGTGCTCCTTCTTCTGCACTGACTTCGCCGTTAAATCTTCCGTGAATGGTATCATATTTTGTCATATATACCATGTAATCAGTATCCATGAAAGGATCGTTGATTCCTACTACAGTTACGTTTGGATTTTCAGCAGCGGCCCTGAATACCAGGCGCCCTATTCTTCCAAAACCATTTATTCCAATTTTTATAGCCATTATTAGCCCTCCTAAAAAATTATACATATAATAAAATCATTGCTATTTTACATTAGTTCCACTATAATTTCAACTAATATATTTAGTTTTTGTTAAATATTTATCAATCTTTGAAAGTCGCTTCAAAAATCAGTTCCAGTAATAGTTTTCCAAGTAATTCCAGGTTGTCGACACTTATTCTTTCGTTTGTACCGTGCACCTTTTCCATCCCGCAGCTTACGGTCAGCGCATTGATGCCTTTGTGGTAAATAATATTTGTATCGCTTCCCCCACCACTGTGTTCTTCGATATATTTTATACCTAGGTTTTCGAGGGCTTTTTTGTATTTTACCAGCATTGTTTCATTTTCCCCTACTGAAAATGAGTTGTATTCCCTTTCCATTTTTATTTCCACAGCAGCCCCCATAGCCTCGGCATACTTCTTAAATTTCATAACTATTTCATCAGAATACTTACTTAATTTATCTAAATTACGACTTCTTACTTCTCCTTTTATGGTTACCTGATCGCAAACGATGTTTAATGCCCTTCCCCCTTCTATAATTCCAATATTAGCTGTGGTTTCTTCATCGATTCTACCGGTTTTCATTTCAGCAATTGCCTTTGAAGCCACAACTATTGCATTTACTCCTTTTTCAGGTTCCATACCGGCATGAGCGGCTTTTCCTGTGATTATTGCTGTAAATGTATTGTGCGAAGGAGATGTTATTGTTGCTTTTCCAATATCGTCTCCCGAGTCAAGCACATATGCATAATCCGCAGTCACTATTGAAGTATCAAGATGTCGTGCGCCAACAAGTCCTATTTCCTCAGCTATCGTGAATACAAGCCAAACATCTCCCCTTTTTCTTTTATCGATGGAAAGCGTTTCTGCAAGATTCAGCATTGCAGCAACACCCGCCAGGTCGTCCGACCCCAGAACTGTTTCGCCCTCACTATAAATATAACCATCTTTAAGAACCGGTACTTTTCCTATACATGGATAAACCGAATCCATATGTGAAAGAAACATTATTGAATCCATATCAGTGCTGCCGGAAATTCTGCAAATAATATTTCCTGCATTTCCACCTGCTTTTTCTCCCGCTTCGTCTTCCCTTGGTTCATAACCCATGGATTCCAATCTGGATTTAATATAGTCAGCCATTTGTCTTTCTTTGAGACTTTCATTATCAATTCTTACAAGTTTCAGGAACTCTTTTATAATTTTACCTTCCATTGCTTAAAACTCCTTCTTTTTTTAAATTATAAAATCCATTTTGTCTCAATGCTTCATATAATACAATTGCTGCAGCATTTGATAAATTCAGCGACCGCGCCTCCCCTGACATCGGAATGCGTATGCAGTTTTCATAGTTTTTGCGTAATAAATCTTCGTCAAGACCTTTGGTTTCTTTACCAAATAATAAGTAATCATTTTTACCATATGAAACTTCGTCATAGCATTTTATGGCTTTTGTAGAAACATAATAATACTTTCCGTCTGCATTCTTTTTATAAAATTCATTCAGATTATCGTAATATCTTACATCAACCAGTTTCCAATAATCCATCCCCGCTCTTTTTAAATATCTATCCGCCGTAGAAAAACCAAGCGGTCTTACAAGATGCAATACAGTATTTGTCACAGCGCATGTGCGCGCTATATTTCCGGTATTCTGAGGTATTTCAGGTTCAACTAAGACTATATTCATTTAGCTCCTCTTCGAAGTAAGTGCTTTAATTATCAACGGGGTTTTTATTGATATTGCGTGCTCCGGGCAAAGTTCCTGACAACAATAACAACGTATGCATCCCTTATAATCAAAATCAGGTATTTCATTCTTCATGACTATAACTTCGGCAGGGCAATTATTCTTGCATATTTCACATCCTATGCAAATATCTTTATCAACAATGGGCTTTGTTCTAAAATACGTAAGTATTCTGCTATTAAGAAGACCCCTTCTTTTTATTCCCATGCTCTTTCGAAACGGTATGTCGAAATCATCGCAAAACAGTTCTTTAATTTCACATCCAACAACCGTATAATCCAGTTCAACGCCTCTTGATTTTGCCTGTGTCAGAATATATGAATCCTCCACTGACAGATTTATCAAATCGTGGGCGGCTTTATCTACAAGATACGGGTCGATAGATGCAATTATAACATCCACTTTCTTAGGATTTCCGGCAGACGGGCCATTGCCGTCCATTCCCATAATCCCGTCCATAATACTTAGATCCGGTTTTACCGCCTCGCAAATGTCTATTATATTATCTGCAAATGCATCGTAATCCGGCATATTCATATGATGGGCAGCTTTCTCAACACCCGCTATTGCACCGAACATGTTTTTTACTGCACCCGTAAATACCATCATGCCGTGCGTCTTTAATTTGCTAATATTTATTATAAAATCAGCTTCTGCAAGCGGTTTTAAAACATTAAAGCTTCTTTTTCTGCCTAGACAGTCTGTGGTTACTTTTTTAACTGATGTATCATAATTTAACTCAATTTCATATTTTTACAGATATCAGAAATCCCGCAGGATTTGTACAAAGTTTTTAAAACTGTTCTATTGTACAATCCTCCGGGACTTTCAACCACAAATGGAACTCCCCCTGCTTCTTTTACCAATCTACCAACTGCGCCAACAATAGCAGGATGAGTGGTTGCGCAATTATCAGGTCTCTGGGGTAAAAGTAAATTTGGTTTTAATGCAACTCTCATCCCTTTAGTTATCATGCTGCCCAACCCATTCAAATCTGAAAGGGTTGCCTTCATCACTTCATATACCACGTCATTGTCATATGAAGTGCATTTATGCAAAGAAACAAGTCTGCTTGAATTTTTCATCTTTTATAGTCAGGAACTGAAATATTCGTTCAACTCATTAGTAAGCTTATCAGGATCTATTCCATGAACCGCCGATGCTTGTTCAATGCTCTCGCCGGAAGCAGAAGGACACCCTATGCAATGCATACCGTTTTTAAAAAATATCTGTGCACAGTCTGGATCTAATCTCAGCACATCCATAATTATCATATCTTTGTTTACTTTTACCATTACTTTTCCTCCATATAGTAAATTCAGTTAGTTATACCCTATTATTGGTAAATTCAACTATCCATTTCTTTTTCAAGTCTGATTGCTATCTCATCCAACAGTTCCTCCGCCATGGCTATATGTACATTCGGCGAATCGCATTGGCCTGCCATGTCGCCAGTCATAATCCCATCTTCAATCGTTGTAATACTTGCCTTTTCGAGACTATCTGCAAAGTGTATAAGCTGCGGAATTTCATCTAATTCCCCACGCTTTCTCAATGCTCCGCTCCATGCAAAAATAGTCGCCATAGCATTTGTTGATGTTTTTTCACCTTTTAGATGCTTATGATAATGTCTGGTAACAGTACCATGGGCTGCTTCATACTCATAACAACCCTCTGGGGAAACAAGAACACTGCTCATCATTGACATGCTGCCGAATGCCCTTGCCACCATGTCAGACATAACATCCCCGTCATAATTTTTACACGCCCATACCATTCCGCCCCTACAGCTGATAACTCTTTGAATTGCATCATCAATCAGCGTATAGAAAAATTCCAGACCTGCCTTTTCAAATGCTTCTTTATAATCTTTTTGGAACACTTCCATAAAAACATCTTTAAAATGGTGGTCATAAGTTTTTGAAATTGTATCTTTCGTGGCAAACCAAAGATCCCGCTTTCTTTCAATTGAATACTTAAAACACGAGTGTGCAAAACTACTGATTGATGTATCCGTATTATGCATGCCCTGTAGTATGCCGCCTCCTTCGAATTCATTAATGATTTTCTTAGTAACTTTACCGCTTTTACCTGTAAAAACAAGCTCTGCTGTTCCTGGTTCGTCCACCTGTATTTCAACAGCCGAATATACATCACCATAAGCATGCCTAGCAATTATAATTGAATCCTCCCACGGCTTAACTAATGGTTTGATGTTGTTAACCATGATTGGTTCTCTGAAAACTGTACCGTCCAATATGGCTCTTATGGTTCCATTGGGACTTTTCCACATTTCTTTAAGATTATATTCTTCAACACGCTGGGCATTTGGTGTAATCGTTGCGCATTTAACTCCAACACCATATTTCTTTATCGCATAGGCAGCTTCTTTTGTTATTTCATCATTTGTTTCGTCGCGTTTTTCGAGTCCTAGATCATAGTATTCCGTTTTAAGGTCTATATATGGAAGCAGCAGCTTCTCTTTTATCATCGCCCATAAAACCCTGGTCATTTCATCGCCGTCGATTTCTACGAGCAGTGTAGTCATTTTAATTTTTTCAGACATTCTCATTCTCCGTTTTTCTGTATTTTTCCCTGCTGGTCTTATACAGGTTGTTTCCATCGCAGTCTTTATAACCTGTATTTTTCCCTGCCGGTCTTATACAGGTTGTTTCCATCGCAGTCTATTATAACAATTGCCGGGAAATCTTCAACATATATTTTTCTAAGTGCTTCTGCACCTAATTCCTCATATGCAATTATTTCCTGTTGTTTGATGCAGCGGGAAATTAATGCGGCCGCTCCCCCTGTTGCAGCCAAGTATACAGCTTTGTTTCTCTTAATTGATTCGACGACTTCCTTTGACCTGTCTCCTTTGCCTATCATGACAGCCAACCCGTTTTCAAGCAACACTGGTGTAAATATATCCATCCTCATACTTGTTGTTGGTCCTGCAGGTCCAATTACACAACCCGGAGCAGCAGGAGCAGGTCCTGAATAGTAAATGCCTTGTTCTTTTAAATCAAATGGAAATTCTCCTGTCAAAAGAAAGTCTTCGGTGATTTTCTTATGAGCCGCATCTCTGGCCATATATAAAACGCCGGTTATCTTCACTTGGTCGCCGGATTTCAAATCGATTAACAATTCCCTTTTGCAGGGCAGGTTTATCTTTTTATACGTCATATTATAATTTCCCTGTGTCTTAGTGAATGGCAGCTGATATTTACCGCTACCGGTAATCCGGCTATATGCGTGGGATAGGATTCAATGAAAATATCAAATACAGTTGTGTTTCCTCCCAACCCGGCAGGCCCAATGCCCAATTCATTCGCTTTATTTATTAAAATTCTTTCAAGTTTTGCATCTATTTTTTTACTGCTTCTATCACCGGGTTTTCTCAACAGTGCCCTTTTCGCAAGAAGCATCGCTTTATCTGCCGTACCGCCCAGACCAATCCCGACAAATAGCGGAGGGCAGGCGTTAGGTCCTGCTTTATCAATTGTATCTATAACAAAATCTATTATTCCTTTTTCTCCGTCAGAAGGTTTCAGCATGCAAAGAGCGCTCATATTTTCACTTCCAAAACCCTTTGGCATGACAGTTAATTTAACTTTGTTTCCCTTTAGCAGGTCATAATAAATAACAGCAGGGGTATTATCTCCTGTGTTTACTCGGTCAAGAGGGTGCTTAACTATAGATTTTCTCAGAAAACCTTTTTCATAGCCATCCCTTATACCGTCATTTATAGCTTTTGTTATAGACATTCCTGTAAAACTGACTTCTTCACCGATATCTGCAAAAACAACGCTCATGCCGGTATCCTGACAAGCCGGGATATTTTCTGTTGATGCAATTTTAGCATTTTCAATCAGTTGACGAAGCACTTCTTCTCCCATTGGGCTTGATTCATCCGCCAATGCTGCATCATAACAGCCAATAACATCAAATGAGATTTTACAACAGGCTTCAATGCACATTTTTTCAACAGCGTTTTTTATTTTAATTGTATCAATTAGTCTCATAATTTCATAATTGAGCATTATCGTTCGATAAAGCTGTAAAACCGCTGATATAACAAAAAATTAATCAACGCATAAAAAAAGGGCCTGTTTTACAGGCCCCTTTGGGGTTCTACTTATTAACAGTATCTTTAAGTGATTTTCCGGCTTTGAAAACCGGAGCCTTTGATTCTTTAATATGTATAGGTTCTTTAGTGAAGGGATTGATGCCTTCTCTTGCTGGTCTGTCCTTAACGCTGAACGTACCAAATCCTACCAAAGCTACTTTGTCGCCTTTAACAAGAGCTTCCGTAATAACATCAACAAATGCGGCGCATGCTTTTTCAGAATCTTTCTTTGAGAGTCCGGCCTTTTCGGCAACAGCTCCTACCAGTTCGGCTTTTTTCATGATAATACCTCCATATTTTTATATACACATATTATCTAAAATAATATGGTTAGTCAAGTTTTAAACTAATTGCAAGGCCTATTTTATAGTGGTTTTGGGCCGAAATACTGATAAAATGTACAGCTGATTGCACCGTTATAAATTTTTCTTCTTTTATTTGCTTTGTTTTTAGTGAATTTTTCAAATTCAGCTGAATCTGTAAGTATATATTTTGACCATGTGTTAAAACTTTGAAACATTTCCCCTATGCCTTGATAAAGTATTTTCACATCATCCTTATCAGAAATTCGAAGTCCATATGGCGGATTGCAAATCATAATACCAAAATCATCGCTTGGTTTAAGCTTAGTCGCATCTGCAATATTAAACTCAATCATATTATCTACGCCGGCAGCTACTGCATGTTTTTTTGCAATTGTAATATTTTCTCTAGATATGTCACTCCCGAAAATCATCACTTTTTCAGGAATACTGATCCTTTCTAATGCAGCTCTTTTTTCCCGTCTGCTTTTCCCCAAATTTTCAGAACTCCACTTTTCAAAAAGGAAATCACGTTTTATTCCCGGAGCAATATTTGCAGCCATCATTGCAGCCTCTATCGGAAAGGTACCGGATCCGCAGAAAGGGTCCAAAAGCAATCTTCCGGGATGCCAGTATGAAATTTTTAACAGAGCTGCGGCAATTGTTTCTTTTAGTGGAGCTTCTACATTTAAAGTGCGGTATCCCCTTTTATGAAGACCTGTTCCCGTAGTATCAATATTTATTTCAGCTACATCATTGTGGATGAAAATCTCAATTTTGTATTCAGCACCTGTTTCCGGAAGTCTTTCGATTCCATATTGTACCCCAAGCTTTTTAGTAATTGCCTTTTTAACAATTTTCTGACAATCGCGTTGGCTGAAAAGTTTGGAATTTATATTAGATGACCTGACATTGATTTTACCATCAATTGCTATATATTCCGCCCAGTTAATTTTTTCTGTTCCATCAAACAACTCATCAAAGCTAAAAGCGGGGAATTCATTAACTCCTATGTACAGCCTTTCTGCTGTTCTTAGCCAAACATTGCATTTCGCAACTGTTACAAAATCTCCTTCAAATTCTATGCGTCCATTGCTTATTTTCGTGACATCGTATCCAAGATTTCTTATTTCTCCGGCCAGAATGGACTCTACCCCGAAAATACACACTGCAGTAAGCTTCATGGTCTATCCCTTCCTTTCTTACAACTCTACTCTTATTCTCATCTAAAATATCGGTAACCCTTTAAGCTTGTACCCTTTTTTTATTATTTTGATACTTTTTTATATTTAGAAACACTCTCCGTATCATGCTATAGAATCATACTCGTTTTCAAATTCTCTGATTCTTCTTAGAATCTCTCTTCCGTCTGAAATTATTTCGGTGGTGATTCCTGCAGGTCCGGCTGCCCTTGAATAAATAGTATTGAATACTCCCATGTCCTTAAGCATAACTTTTGCCGAGACAGGATAATTTGAAACTCTGAAATAATCAGCAAAATCCATTATTAAATCCTGGGCCTTTTTCCCTATACCCTCACTGGCCAATGGATATTCCATTAAGCATCTGATAAGTTTGATGGTAATATTCGCATGTATACCGCAAAAACCTGCCGCTCCTTTTAAAATTGTAGCAGCAAGTGATTCTGCGTTTGCATTATAGAGCCCAAAATCATAGTTTTCAATAATATCAAGCCTCTTGTTCATTGTATCAATATCACATGAAGTATCCTTAAGAAATACAAATCTGCCTGTGTCTAATACATATTTCAATGTTTTTTCAGTTAACAAACGCTTATAAGGATAGGGACATTCGTAGATTCCCAAAGGAATCTCCCTTTTAAATCCTGTAAGAAACTTGTCAAGATTTTTAATAAATATATCATCATCCTCATCTGGCGAAGCAAAGGCATTGCTTATCAAGACCACGGCATCAACTCCGGTATCGGCAATTTTTTTCATAGCTTCAAGCTGTTTGACATATGTATTTTGCGTATGTCCCGAGGCAATTACCTGTATGCCGCTTTTCCTCTTAACATATGCCGAAAGTTCAACTTTTTCATCAGGGGATAGAAAAAACATTTCGCTTGACTGACACACCGCAAACAGGCCGTCAGCACCATCATCTCTTAATTTATCCATAAAACGATCCAGTGAATCATAGTCGATATTCCCTTTATCATCATAAGGTGTCACCATCGTTGGGAAAATACCCTTTTTAATCATATTTTTACCCCTTTGAGTCAATCATCCGTCTGAGTCAATCATCCGTCGTATACTTGACTCATGATAAATCCATCAGCCGGATGATTTGAACATTAGTATATTAGTTTTCTGAAATCTTTTATTACGTGAAAGGATATAAAATTCGTATCGTGTGCATCTTTTGAATTTTCATCTCCTGACCTTGAGGCAATATAGATGTCGTTTCCGTCAATGACCATTGATGCATAATGACGTGACATTTTTTCTGTGTCCCCGATTGCAGCTATTCCCGCAAAACACCAGTCAAAGCAATTCTTTGAAAAATGCAGGACCAACCTTCGTCTTTCGTTATTCGGCAGATTGTATCTATCATCCTGAAGCATTTCAGCCCTTGTCATACTGTCAGTAGCCTGGGTGGAAAGCAGCCAGTAAAGTTGAGATTCTTCATCAAAAAGAATGTGAAATTTCATCTGCCCTCCCGGCATGGGAATAAATGTCAGATACTTATCGGAGGGTGCTTTCTCGAGCATCGTCGTCATAGTTCCATCATCATTTTCTATAACTTTTGCCAGAGCACAATAACCCGTTCCACCTGTATGAGCCCTCATAAACAAATGAATTGCTTTTTTATCATGCAGATAATGATTTTTATCTGAAAAAACCACTATATTTGATTCAAGCCACCCGATTTCTGAACAACCTCTTCCGGGAGCAACTTCTACATATGTAGACGGGGTTGTCCAAAAAAATGGTATCCCCGTATACTCAAGCTTCTTCTTATCAATAGCTTCATAAAAGAACAATTCTGATGCGAATGTCCAGTTTTCTCTTTTAGTAAGGTCTGAATTAATTTTCCCCCTCATTAAAACAGGCGCAATATTATTTACCATCCATCCGGTCATTCCTCTGTCGGTTCGTCTTTCCATAACAATATAGATATTGCCGTCCCTTAGAAAAGTATTACAGGGCGCCTGATGCCAGTCCTCATTGGAAGTAAGCGCAACCGCTTCGGACCATGTTTCTCCATTGTCGTCCGAGGCTGTGATCATAAGGTCATTGCACTGCCCCAGAATATATAGCATGTTTCCGCTTTTAAATGGACGTGCATGCATAAATGGAAAAACTCCTGTTTTTTTAAAGCTTTTTCCCTTGTCATCCGAAATAAAAATTCTTCCCTGCACATAGCCACCATACCTGTGCCCTTTAATTTTAAAATTTGCCATCTTATCCGCAGGTCCTGAGCTTCCCGCGGTAACAATTATCCTTCCTGTTTCAGTCAGACAAATTCCCGGGCTATAGCTGAAAAGCCCTTCTTCCGTGGTGTCGTTTATTCTTATAAAATCTTGAGCAAGAATTTTCATAATTTAAACCATTTTATCCTTTATATCCAAGCAATACCGGGAACAAAATTGAAAGCAATGTGATTACTGCAGCTGAAATCAACCCGCCTGCAACTATATAAAAAGCCGCTTTCTTTTTATCCATTTTCAGAAATGCAGCTACTGCGCTGCCAGTCCATAAACCAGTGGTAGGCAAAGGAATCGCAACAAATATTATAAGTCCCCATTTCTCGTATTTTTCTACTTTTCCCTTTCCTTTTTGGACCTTTCTGTCTATAAAATCGTAAAACCATTTTAAAAGCTTTGTTTTTCCAAGCCATTCGAATATGTATGAAAAAAAGAATAGTATAAACGGAACAGGTGCAAGGCTGCCGACAAATGATACGGCAAAAACTGCTAGCGGATTCAGATTATGTATAATAATCCCTAAAGGTATGGCTCCCCTCTGTTCAACAAGCGGAACCATTGACAACAGTAAAACTTCTAAATATTCTTTCATATAAATCCCCGATTAATCTAAATAGATTATATCACTATTTTTTATGGTTCAACATAATGGCCGATTAATTACCAGGCTTACCCAACATCCTGAACATTTCTTTTTTATATGCTTCAACACCCGGCTGGTCGAAAGGGTTGACATCCAATATATATCCGCTGACAGCACAGGCGTACTCAAAGAAGTATATCATCTTACCAATGTTGTATTCATCTTGTTTAGGAAGGCTTATGATAATATTTGGAACCCCGCCGGACACGTGTGCATTTACTGTGGCTTCCATTGCAATTCGATTAACATAATTCATATTCTTTCCTGCAAGATATTCAAGACCATCTTCATCGCCGCCTGTATCAGGTATTAAAATGTCCATCGGAGCTTCCTCAATTAAGATTACAGTTTCATAAAGGTTTCTCAAACCCTGCTGGATATATTGTCCCATGGAGTGCAGATCTGCACTAAATACAACAGAAGCAGGAAAAATTCCTTTGTTTTCCTTACCTTCGCTTTCTCCGTACAGTTGTTTCCACCATTCTCCGAAAAATCTCAGGGAGCTTTCATAAACAGCCATTATTTCCGTCGTAAAACCCTTCTTATACAAGATGTTTCTAGCTGCCGCATATTGGATGCAAGAGTTACCTTCTTTATTACACGCATGGTATTGCGCACCTGCGCCGTTAAGAAGGGAATCAATATCAGCGCCTGCAGCTGCAAGCGGGAGAAGTCCCACCGGCGTAAGAACACTATACCTTCCGCCTACATCGTTTGGTATGACAAACCTTTCATACCCTTCCCTGTCGCAGATATCTTTTACCGCTCCTCTATTTTCATCGGTAACTGCATATATTCTTTCCTTTGCTTCTTTGCCATATTTATCATACATAATGTCTTTAAGAATCCTGAATGCTATGGCAGGTTCCGTAGTGGTGCCTGATTTTGAAACAACATTAAGTGCTATGTCCTTATTCCTGATTATTTCTATAAGACGGCGCATATCTGTGCCACTGAGGCTATTCCCAGAATATAATATTTTTGTACCGTTATCCGCAAGATACAATGCATCATCAATTGCTTTTACACCAAGATATGAGCCACCTATGCCTATATTAATCAAGTATTCAGCCTGAGACTGAATTTTAGCAGCACATTCTTTAATGTGTTTTAACTCTTCATTATTTTCTTTTATCGGTAAATTCATCCACCCAAGAAAGTCATTTCCTTTTCCTTTGCCGGATACAAGAAGTTTTGCCATTCCATCCGCAAGCTTCAACTCATCTTCCATCTCAATTTCATTAAAAAAACCTGTACATTTTGTCAGGTCTATTTTTAATCCATTCATTTTTCACCTCCGGTACTTACTGACCCTGGACTCTGTTAAATTCCTCATTATTTATAATCTCAAGCTTTGTAACGGATACCTCGTACGCAACTTTCTTTATGACTGTCTCTGTATCAATCTTTTTTTCATAGAAACGACTCTGTATTCTTCCCCATAACTTCAAATTTGTTCCCACAGTGAGTTTTTCACAAAAACGAGCGTTTCGCCCCCAGCATATGCAAGGCAGATAGTCTGATTTATTATATGCTCTGTTTACTGCAATCAGCATATCCGTAATTTCTCTTCCAAACGGAGTAGTCCTATAATTAGGTTTTTTGCAAATAAATCCGTCAAAGCATACAGAATTCCTGTTATTGATATGCTCAAGTGTATCAATAAGCCTTGCTTCACGCGCAAAAACATTAAGCATAAGCTTACTTTGTCCGTTTACAGTATTGTTATATGAACGAAATTGGCCTTCAACTTCAAGTAATGAGCCTTTTTTAAGTTTTTCAATAGTTACAAGCCTGTCAGAAATAAGAATGGGTATAGTATCATGCGATTTACTCAATCGTTCAACATCCATATAGAAAGTATAAAACTTTTCCCCATAGATTTCATGGCTGTAGTTTGGTTCTTTAGATACTTCGCCCGCAATATATACTATATTGTTCTCAAAGAAATTGTTTTCATTTGTCATTATCCCGACCCCCCGGGTTCATTTGTGTACTAATCATTTAAAGTATTGTTTATTAATATTTTTTCTATATTCAGTGTAGTATATAACATATTTTAACAGAAATAAAGTTTTAGTGCAAACTTGTTTTTACATGTTGAAATTTACTTTACATGTGTTATTATGCTATGCTATAATTCTTTAAGCAACAAAGATTATTTTTTGCATTTAATATCGTTTCGGGGCGTGGCTCAGCTTGGTAGAGCACTTGACTGGGGGTCAAGGGGTCGCAGGTTCAAATCCTGTCGCTCCGACCAAAAAAACCGACTGACAGTCGGTTTTTCTTTTTGCACGCTATTCCTATTTTTTACACATCCAAGGTTTTGATAAGCAGTTCAGCAACCTATTAGAAAATTTATCTTTTTATTAGATTTTTTTAACCTACAAATAACAGAATAAATAAGTAATATTTATTTATCTTTAAAATAACAGCCACCCGTAAAACGGGTGATTTTTTATCTTAAATATGCCCAAGGAAACTTTAAGAATTGTTTTATCTTAAATATGCCCAAGACAACTTTAAGAATTGTTTTATCTTAAATATGCCTTGGGCATGTTTAGGAATTAAGAATTAAAAAAGCACCGCAATTACGGCGCTTTTATTATCT
>JAUVJE010000061.1 GCA_030592355.1 Clostridia bacterium | reverse complement strand
GAACAGAACATTTGGCATTGCAATTCTATTGAGTGAAAAAATTAGTTAAAAATTTGACAATCGATGTTTCGGATGGTAATATCTTATTGATATATTGTAATATTTGAATATATGGATATTTGAATATTTACAAATCAAACAAATGATAAAAATTTGGAGAATTATAAATAATGGTGAAAGGGGAACCTTTGTGAAAAAGTTTTTTTCTACTTTCGTGTTTTGTTTTTTAGTGTGGGTCCTGCTGGCAGGCATTAGTCCGCCTGAGCTTTTGCTGGGAGCCGGTGTAGCATTAATTCTGGCAGCATTAATTGCAAAATTCACAGATATATCAATCGGATGGAAAACCCCGGTACAGGTGCTTCTCTTTATTGTGCTGTACATACCGGTGTTCCTTTACGAGCTTGTAAAATCCAATATTGATGTTCTGTTCAGAGTGCTGAATCCAAAATTACCTATCAATCCCGGATTTGTCAAAGTTAACAGCGAAATTAAAGATAAGATAGGAAAGCTGATACTGGCCAACTCTATAACCCTGACGCCCGGAACAATTTCCGTAGATGCGGATGACGATGGGATTTATGTGCATTGGATTAATGTGAGCGACAGTGCGGATGAGGATTATTCTGAAAAAATTGCAGGAAAATTTGAACGGATATTAAGGAAGGTGATTTCATGATTGCCAATATTATATTTTTCTCATTTGTTGCCTTAGGCATAATATTTGCGGTTATCAGAATGGTTATAGGCAAGACTCCCTTTGACAGGGTTCTCGGAATTGATGTCATAAATATTATTATAACGGGACTTCTTGTTGTTATTGCAGGTATTGCGGACAGTTCGCTGTACCTTGATATAGCGATTGTTTTTGCCATACTCGCTTTCCTTGAAACAGTAGTATTCGCAAGGTATCTGGAGGGCAAAGAATGAATACTCTATCTTATGTTTTAATTATAGCCGGTGGTGTTTTCTATGCGACTGGAGGTCTCGGGCTTCTTCGGATGCCGAGTATTTACACTCGTGCACAGGCGGGAACCAAAGCCACAACCCTTGGAACAATGCTTACGCTTTTAGGGGTGGGTGTTTTACATCCTGAATGGCTGCTCAAGATTTTCTTAATAATATTTTTCATAGTTCTAACAAATCCGGTGGGCAGTTCGACATTAATCAGATCTGCATATCGAAGCGGAGTAAAATCCTTCAGGGAGCCGGTTGTAGACGAACTGGCGCCTCATTATGAAAAGGAGGCGGAATGATGGAATTATTTAATATCCTTGAAGTAGGAATAAGTGTTCTTCTAATATTTTTTGCACTGGCTGCGGTATTGTCTAAAAAGCTTCTTACAGGTATTGTTTTTCTATCTGTACTGAGCATGGCCGCAGTTGCCGCGTTTGCATTGCTCAGCGCACCCGATGTAGCGGTAACAGAAGCCGTTATTGGGTCGGGTTTGGTGACCTTCATATTTGTTGCATCTATAAGAGGACTGAGAAAGGCAGGTGATGGAAGTTGAAAAAAGTATTTACTGCCGCACTTGTAATATTGTTTGGCGTGGTTTTATTATTCGGACTCTCAAAATCCATTGATATAGCCGGCTACGGCGATGGTTTGATTCCCGGGAAAGCAGCGGATGCGTATATAAATAAAAACGTAACCAGTGGTACAGGGGAAATCATTTTTGGCGAAACAAAAAATGCGGAAACAGGTTCTGCAAATATGGTCACAAGTGTAATTGCCAATTATAGATCTTTCGACACTCTCGGTGAAGTAACCGTGCTTTTCCTTGCAGCTGTCGGTGTATCGTTGATTATGGGGAAAAATAGCAAAGAAGGGAAAATGAAAAAAAGCGGATTCATATTACGGACCTCCGCCGGTATCATATTCCCGGTAATGTTAATAACAGGCATATACATATTTACACACGGACATCTGACTCCCGGAGGAGGTTTTCCAGGAGGAAGTATGATTGCATCGTCGTTCCTGCTGCTTTATTTGGCTGATGAGAACTTCAAGCTAAAAATCACCGGATTCAAAGTTGCGGAAGGTCTTGCCGGAACTCTTTATGTTATGGTAGGCGCCGTCGGGCTTATAATCGGGGGATATTTTTTGATAAACTTCCTTCCCACAGGAGTTGTCGGTGATTTGTTCAGTGCAGGAATCATACCTGTCATATATGTTCTTATAGGGTTAAAAGTAGGTTCGGAAATAACGGGCATTGTCAGGGATATGCATAAAGAGGAGGTGTCGGTATGATAAGACTAGCATCACTTCTGCTGATACTTATTGGACTGTACGGTATATTTTCATCAAGAAACGTAATAAAAATACTGATTGGAGTCAATGTGATGGAGCTCGGTGTTAATATTTTCATAATATCCGTAGGCTTTTTTAAAGGAGGTATTGCACCTATTCTTACAGCTGATTCATTTAGTTCGGCAATGAAGTTCGTAGACCCACTGGCACAGGCGATGGTGCTGACATCCATAGTAATCGGTCTTGGAATAACGGCCCTTGGGCTTGTCTTTGCACGTAAAATTCATGCGCAGTACGATACATATGATCTTGGTGCGATTGGGGGTGGCAAGGATGATTAATCCTGTATTCATGATAGCTATACCACTTATACTTGCATTTCTGTCGCTGGTTGCCGCTAGAATTAAAAAATGGCTGCTGTTGTCCGGTGTGCTTATAAACATAGCAATACTGTTTTTTCTGGAAAAAGGGGAAACGGTAATCGGTGGTTTCAAACCACCATTCGGCATTAATCTTATTTTGGACAATTATTCTATGGTTGGGCTGGCCCTTGCAGGACTGCTGTTGCTTGCAGGAGTTGTTCTTTCGCTGGATAAAGCCGATAAGTATTCAACAGTGCTGCTGACTGCCTTGGCGGGCATAAACGGCATGCTTTTAACAGGAGACTTATTCAATCTGTTCATTTTCATGGAAATTACTATAATCTCTGCATATATATTGAGTACAGCGGGGAAGAAACCCGAATATTCCTTTAATTATCTGGTAATCGGATCCATTGGCTCGGTGTTTTATCTGGCCGGATTGGTAGTTTTCTATTCATTGACGGGCACATTGAACATGGCTGACCTGGCTGCGCAAAACCTTTCAATGGGCACACCGGAATTACTGGTTCCGCTGTTTCTAATATTCACAGCTTTTGCAATTGAGGCGAAACTCATACCATTCGGCGGTTGGGTTAAAGGGGTTTACGGAAACTCGAACAGACTTACGGGAGCATTATTCGCTTCTGTTTATGCAAGTACAGTGCTTTTTGTTTTCGGGAGGGTATTCAATGAAGTTTTTGCTCTTTCCGGAGCGGTTCAGACAATTATCGTATTAATCGGCGTCGTTACTTTTGCATTCGGAGAGGCGGCTGCATTCAGACAGGTGAAGATGAGAAGGATACTGCTGTATTCAAGCATCGGACAATCCGGGCTTGCGGCAGCGCTGTTTGCTTTGGGACTTATTTTTCCAGCGGTACTGCTGGTAATAAGTAATGCTGTAAGTAAATTCATAATGTTTTCCATTACAGGGAAACTCAGGGAAATATATAAAACAGATGATTACACCGACCTCAAGGGCGTATTCTTCAGCAACAAGCTTACGGGGATTGCATTTTCTATCTCTGCCATGTCGCTTATAGGACTTCCCTTGTTCTTTGGATTTTATGCTAAGCTCAATGCGCTGACGGCTTTATTCAATGGAGGCAACTGGTTTATCCCGGCGGTAATACTGTTATTTGCAATAGTTGAAGGCGCATATTTCATAAGGCTGCTGATAGCTTTGTGGGCTCCCGGAAAAGAAGGAGAGATTGCGGATAAAAGTCATGCTGTCGGTGAAATCAGAATATTTAATATTAAAAAATCCATACTGGTTTTCATATTGTCATTGGTAATACTGGCTGCCGGGCTGATTCCTGATTTAGCTGGGAAGCTTATATCATCCGATAGCGGGTTTATGGGAGGCGACGGACCCGCATTTACCATGTCGCAGCTGAAAGGAGGAGAATGATGAATCTTACAATTATATTAGCAGTAACAGTTGTTTTAGCTGTTGTATCATTCTTCATTACACGGTTAAATAAGAAAGCCGGAGGCTTTCTGACAGTCATAGCATCGCTGTTTGCATTTGTTGGCTTATTTTTGCTCAAAGGAAGTATTGGCGGAGAATTTTCAATATTTTATTTCAGTTTTAAAATAACTATGGTGGGGTGGTATTTTGCGTTGATAATGGTTTTAGCATATTCCATGACATCTTTTTTCAATCCATTCTGGATGGATAAAATGATGTATCCGGGAAGCTACAACTTCATGTATTTACTATCCATGGCGGGAACCATAGGTATGTTCTTTGCCAAGGATTTCATAACCTTGTTTATTTTCTGGGAAACAGTTGTCTGGTCGTCAACGTTTATTATCCAGCTGGGCAAATCCAGAAAAGCATCCTATGTATATTATGTTGTCAGTGCAATAGGTTCTATGGCGACGCTTTTCGCCATTATGATGGCCTATTCCGTATCGGGGACATTTGTTATCAGTGAAGCTTTTGCAGGATTGTCGGGAGGAGCTGCGATAGCGGTATTCTTTACATTTATTCTGTCAGGACTTGCAAAGATAGGGATTTTCCCATTCCATGTATGGCTGCCTGCCGCCCATGGTAACGCTCCGCATACATTCTCGCCCGTACTGTCGGGGGGACTTGTAAAAATGGGTGCCTTCATAGCTTTTCTCAGCGTAACGGCATTTCCCGCATATGAAATTTTCAGCGGCATGTTTAAAGTGATGGGAACACCTTTCCCAATATATTTTCTTATGGCCCTCGGTGCAATAAGCATTATAGTTGGTACGCTGATGGCAATTAAACAAGAGGATGCCAAGAAGCTTTTGGCATACTCTTCCGTAGCAAACGGAGGCTATATCCTAATAGGCATATTGATGCTGGATCAAGTGGGATTCGCCGGAGGCATGATGCACCTTGTGAACCACGCGGTGGCTTCGGCTGCGGCATTCCTTGCCATTGCAGCTGTAGCATACAGAACGGGAACAACGAAAATGAGCGAAATGGGCGGGATGATACACCGTATGCCTGTGACATATATTGTTTATTTGGTAGCGATTATATCAATGGCCGGAATACCGCCTATGGGAGGATTTGTTTCGAAATGGCTGATATTCCAGGGCCTTGCTGACAAAGGCATGCTCTTCCTGGCGGCAGCCGCATTTTTTGGTTCCATCGGCTCATTCATGTATGTGTTCAGACCGCTGAGCGCAGTATTCCTCGGACAGACGTTTACCAGGGACCTTAAGAAAAAAGAAGTGGGATTTTTCATGATGCTGCCTATGCTTATACTTACGGCGCTCAGTATTTTAGCGGGTGTTTTTCCAAATACCATACTCAGGGTTATAACTGAAATACAAGCTTCTGTTGGAATAAGTCCGGTGACGCTTGCTGAAAATACGATAGTTACGGTTAACGGATACCTTGATGCATTTAGAGTATTCATAGTATTCGGCTTTGGTTTTACCATTGCATTTGTAATATTTATAGTAAGAAGAAAGAGCAAAAAAGTAGAATTGATGGATACATATACATCCGCTGAATTCATACATACCCGCGAACTTCTCCATTACAGTTCTAAATTTTATGCTCCTTTTGAGAGATTGTATGATAAAGCTCCCGACACAATGAAGCTATATAAAAAGATAGCCGTTAAAATAGGGGAATTGGGAAATCTTACGGAATCATTATTCTACGGGCACAAGCCTGAGAAGACAGTGTTTTGGGTTATGATAACCGGGATTTTTGTAGTCATAATCGGAGGTGTTGTCTGATGAATGTAATGAGTTTTGTTTACGGCTTCCTGGTATTGCTGGGAGTGTTTGTTTTTCAGACAACCTTAACCGGTCTTAACAGAAAAGTTACCGCCCGGCTGCAAAAAAGATACGGAGCAAGGTGGTACCAGCAGTTCCTTGATATTTTCAAGGCGCTGAGAAAAGATTCAACTTCCCATGGATGGGTGTTTGATTTCGGCGTTATCATGGCTCTCGGAGGAATAATGGCCACGGTCATATTCATTCCTGTTGCCGGCTTTGAGGCGTTTCCAGGGTTGGATAACATTTTTGTCATATCATATCTGCTTGCTGTCGGTATGCTTGGAATGGCCATGAGCGCCGCAGGTTCCGGTAATCCGTGGGCTAGTATAGGCGTTGCCCGTGCTTTGACAAATATGCTGGCGTACGACGTCCCGCTGATGATAGTTATATTCACATTGATATTTGCCTTTGATTCTTCATCACTAAGTGAAATAGCCGCTTTGCAGCAGGGAATGGGAATTTTAGGATGGAATGCATTCCGGATGCCTTTGGGCGGAATTGTAGCAGTCATAGCTTTGCTTGGGATGCTTGGGAAAAAGCCTTTTGACTCATTTATAGCACCTACGGAAATTGCTTCCGGCCCTATGGTTGAATACGGCGGCAAGCATCTGGGATTTATGTTTATACTTCACGAATTTATGACATTTATAGAAGTATCAATAATCCTCAGCTTGTTTTTCGGCGGCGGGGCAACCATTTGGGAGTATATGCTGAAATATGCCGTCCTATACACATTTATGAATATAATCTCCGGCGTAATGCCGAGGTTCAAAATAGACCAGGCGGTTAAATATTTCTATAGGGTTCCTCTTGCAATGGCAATTGTCCAGGGCCTTGTGGTGATATTCACCGGATTAGGAGTGACATTATGGTTTTAGATGAGAAGGACAACAGAAATGTCTGGGAGAAAATCGGCGACTACTTCAGCGCTAACTCCATATGGATGAAGTGGTATTGCACAGGTTGCGGTGCTATTGAACTTCCGCCGACAATGACTTCCCGTTATGATATGGAACGTCTTGGGATGGGTCCGATGGCTACGCCGCGACAGGCTGATGTCCTGTTGATTACAGGCTATCTCAGTACGAAAACGCTAAGAAGGGTAATTTACTCTTACGAGCAGATGAACAGCCCGAGATTTATAGTGGCCTTTGGTTCTTGTACCATAAACGGAGGAATATACTACGACTCATATGCTACGATTGGCCGTCTTGATAAATATTTGCCGGTGGACCTGTACATAGCAGGCTGCATGCCCAGGCCCGAGGTAGTCATGAATGGGTTCAATGAGCTGATTAAGATGATAAAAAAAGGACAGGCCAAGGGTTGGAAGCATTATCAGGAAAATTACGAATGGTATAAAAAGAATCAGCTTGATTCACTTGGAGAGGTAATTATAAAAGATGAATTCCATGAATAATACTATTAATGAAATAAAGGCGGCTCTTAAGCCGTTGAAAATGGAAACACCTGCTTTCAGACAGATAGCCGTTGTTGTTAAGCCTGATACGGTACACAATGCCCTTTCATATTTAAAGCAAAAAGGTTTTACGCAGCTAAGTATCGTTACCTGCGTGGACTGGATTAAGGAATCCGAATTTGAACTTGTATATATTTTGTTCAGCTGGACAGAAGGCATACATATTCAATTAAGGGCGAGAATTGACAGAGATAAACCGGTTATGGTTACCGCTACGGATATTTTCCCGGGCGCTCAGTATTACGAGCGTGAGGTGCATGAATTCTTTGGCGTTGAGTTTACCGGGAACGAAGATGCGGCAAAACCGCTCTTTCTGGAAATCTGGGATGACTTGCCTCCGCTTCGGAAGGACTTTGATCCACAGGCATATTCAGATTCCAAATTCCCGATGAGGGAAAGGGGCAATGAATTTGTATCAGAAATCGGAGGGCATGACGATGAATGAAGTTAAACTATTTTTAGGCCCTCAGCATCCCGGTATGCACGGGAACTACAGTGTCCATATGTACGTGGACGGCGATATTATAAAAAAAGCGCGGCCAACCCCCGGATTCCTGCACAGAGGATTTGAAAAACTTATGGAGAGACGGTATTGGATGGGTAACCTTGCCCTTATTCCAAGAATATGTGTCCCTGAACCGGATACCAATGAGATGGTTTATGCAATGGGCGTTGAGGCCCTGGCGAATATTGAAATCCCTGAAAAGGCGCATTGGATAAGAATGCTGGTGCTTGAAATGGCGAGGGTTGCCATACACTTGATGTCTCTTGGTTCTATAGGCGGTCCTACAGGGTTGTATACAGCAACATACTGGGCGATTGCCCAGAGGGATTTGCTTTTAGATCTTTTTGAGGAACTGTGCGGTGCAAGAATATACCATATGTATATTGTTCCCGGCGGAGTGAGAAAAGATCTGCCAGAGGGATTTACTGATAAAGTTCTCGCCATGATGGATGAGCTCGATGAAAAAATTCCCGAGTACGAGGATCTTATATTGAAACATCCGGTAATACACGCCAGGACCAAAGACAATATATTGCTTCCGGCGGAAGTGGTATGGGAGCTTGGGGTTACCGGAATCGGCATGCGCAGTGCGGTAGGAAAAGAATATGACTTAAGAAAAGTCAAACCTTATGCATATTATGACAAAGTAGATTTTGAAGTTCCCACCGCGACTTATTCGGATGCATTGACACGGCTTAACCTGAAAGTTAGGGAATTATACCAAAGCATGAGGATTATCAGACAGGTAATTGACAAGATGCCGTCTAAAGGAGCTGTAAACGTTCCTGTTTCCACCGGTAGCGCGTTGAGATGGACAGTGCCGGCAGGTATGGTTTATTCGGCGGTTGAGTCAAGTAGAGGCGAATACGGCTATTTTATTGTTTCTGATGGAAAAGAGATGCCTTACAGGATAGCGGTCAGAGGCGCATCATATCCACAGGGACTTCTTGGTATTGAGAAATATCTAAAAGGCCACAGGATTGATGATGCATCGCTGTGGATGGATTCGATGGGCGTATGTACGCCGGAGATTGACAGGTAGGATGAGCATGAATAAAGAAAAAAGTATTTTTTCACCAATAAAAGCCTGGAAATATCTTCTCAGAAAGCCGATAACGGTACTGAAAAAGGATATTTTCGATAAACCCAGGGAAGCCTCGCTGAGGTACAGGGGTTTTCACCAGAACGACTGGGAGAAATGCCTGGGTTGCGGGACATGTTCCAAAATATGTCCAACCAATGCAATAACAATGATTGAGGTCAGCACCCTTGAGGATAAAGAAGGCTATAAAAACGAACGTCCTGCATTTGATTACGGGCGTTGTACGTTTTGCGCAATCTGCGTGGATATCTGCCCGTCGGATTCTCTTGCAATGAGCCGTGAGTATCTTCACGTATCAAAGGATGCGGATACATTTTATTTTCTTCCTGATTCAACGGGGATACACGGGGATTCATTTGCAAAAGGGTATGTCAGGGACAGCGATTCGGAATTGCTTGATCTTACACGTTATGAAATGGAACTCGAACCCGTAGGCAGAAAAACATCATTTATGGAAATAGTAAAAGGGTATTCGCTGGAAAGGGCTTTGGCTGAAAGCGCGCGTTGCGTGGAATGCGGAATATGTACTGATGCATGTCCGGCTAAAATGAATATCCCCGAATATATCAAAAGCATATGGGAAGGCGACATGAAGGGAGCGGTTGAGTATTTGTATAAGACTAATCCGCTGGCCAATGTCTGCGGTAGGATTTGCACTCATATGTGCGAAGGCGTCTGCGCCCTGGGTCACAGGGGAGAAGCCATATCCATCAGGTGGTTGAAGCGATTTATAGTTGACAATACCCCTATGGACGAGTATGAAGAAGCGGCTCTTTCTACTGTAACAGAAGCTGTAAACGGCAAGGTTGCCATAGTTGGCTCAGGACCTTCGGGACTCTCATGCGGGTATTATTTGAGAACGTTAGGATATGAAGTGGACATTTATGAAGAGAGAGCGCTGCCCGGCGGAGTTATTCGCTATGGTGGACCTGAGTACAGGCTTCCTGAAAAAAGCGTTTTAAAAGATATCGGAATGATTGAGAAAGCCGGTGTTAATTTTATCACCAATACTAAGGTGGGCCGGGATATTTCCTTAGATGAATTACAAACTAAATATGATGCGGTATTCCTTGGAACCGGATTTTCGCTGTCGAGGCCACTGAAGATTCCGGGATATGAGCACAAGGATGTAGGTTATGCAATTCCATTCCTAGCGGAAACCAGGGATTATCTGAGGGAAACGTCGGATATGCCTGATGTTCATGAAAAAGCAGTTGTAATCGGGGGGGGCAACGTGGCATTTGATGTAGGGAGAACCCTTGTAAGGCTTCAGCAGGTTAAATACGGAGCCGACTTTGTTTCTATGGCTGCATTGGAGCACCGTGATATTCTTCCATGCGATATTGAGGAACTTGAAGAAGGCGAAGAAGAAGGCATCAGGGGGCACTTTGGATACGGTCCTGCGGAAATTCTGATTGAGGATGGTAAAATCAGCGGACTACGGGTGAAAAAAGTCATTTCAATATTTGACGAAGATAAGAGGTTTAACCCGAAGTATGATGAAACGGATACATTTGTAATTGAAGCTACACAGGTTTTCATCGCCACGGGACAAATGCCCGAGTATGCATTTTTCAATGAAACAATGCTTGAAGAAATTGAAATAGCAAAGGGACAGGTCAAAGTCGGAAAATACGGCCAGTTCAATAAATTCCCATGGCTGTTCGCCGGAGGGGATATAGTTCAGGGTCCGGACATAATAACGGGAGTGGCAAATGGACATGACGCTGCGGAAGGTATTGATATATATATAAGAGCAAAAAACAATTAACTTTTTTAAATAGCATAAATTCAAGTCCTCTGACAGCGGAGGACTATTTTTTTGCTAATTTACCACTGAGGGCAAATTAGTGAAATTAAGATAAATTCTGTTAGACTAGGAGAAAAGGAAAGTTAAGTATGGGGAATTGTATTGAAAAATTTAATAGTGTTTTGAATAATTCTGTTTGCAGCGGGGAAATATATCAACGTTGGTTTGATTACAGGGCGTCTATAACTAAATTCGCCGTGTCCAATATGATAAACGGCGGTAATGTAATAATTGTAGGAGCCGGAAATCTGTTTGATATTAATATAGAAGAGATTTCTGCAAATTCCACTGGTATAACACTTGCTGATATAGATGTAGAAACAGTTGCCAAAGGACTTGCCGACAGGAAAATTGAACAACAAAAAATTTCAATTGTCAAAACGGACTTTGGTGGAATGGATTCAAATGATATATTTAATAATATCGATGAATTTATCAATTCTGATGACGCTGCCGGGATGAAGAAATTATTAAACAACTATACATTCGGGACGTCTGAATACAGTGTAAAAGGTACATTTGACACGGTATTTCTTTCATCTGTTTATACACAGATGTTTATTCCGCAATTTTTAGAAAAACTGAGAACATCTATTTTAAATGAAGAAAGAAAAAGCGTGTTTTTAGAAACAGCACTGAGTTTTTCAGCAAGGTTGATTGCACGTATAAATGGTGAAATAATAGATTTGGGAAAGAAGGATGCAACCGTATGCGCATGGTCGGACATTCTGGAATATCAAAATAATGATAATGCCTTACAGGATATCAACCGGTATATAGAAGATGAGGAGTGGATGGATTCCCTCTATAATACCTATTTTGGGAATTATGGACATGGATTGGGGTCATATGGTATTTCGAATTTAGCGGACCGTCTTGTTGAAGTGGGCTATAAATGGATGATGTGGCCTTTCGATGAATCGCGAAGTTTGATTGTGAAAATTATCCACGGGAAAATAAAATAGTATATTGTGTGTTTTTCTTGGTTGAACTACCCGCCAATGAATTGGCAGGATTCCCGGTCGATAGACCTACCGGTCTAAGCTTAACCAGGCTATTCCCGCAGTCCCTGCGGTTCTTTTCTTACCCGACAGAAGAAACAGTCCTTCTGTCAGGATATTTATACTGGCGTTCTTATCCCTGTCATGGTGTGAACAGCACACAGGGCATTCCCACTCCCTCACTTTGAGTTCCTTTGCTTCTTTAATCT
>JAUVJE010000171.1 GCA_030592355.1 Clostridia bacterium | reverse complement strand
GAAATATTTTATATGAAAAGAAAACCCTGGAAAACAGAGGGAGACCTGCAATGAAGGATTTAAAAAAAATAATTGTCAGGAAAATAATTCCCCTGATTGCTATTTTGGGGTGCTGCGGTGGGGTGGCGGCAGCTGTTTTGGAGTCGACGGGAGCTTCGGATTCGTACTTAATTACGGGCCTTTATATATTAATATATGCACTTGCAGGGACAGCAGCAGGATTCTTTCTTGTAATTTTCTTCGAAAACAAAGGACAGAATATTGTTAAGCGAAATGTGAAAGATGAGTTGCTTCTTGTTCAGCAACCGATATATTTTGTAGCTGCAGTGCCGCTGGTATTTGCATATTTAACAAATATGGGAGCAGGCGTGGGAGCGGGGGTATTTGCTGCAATTTTCTATGCAAGTGCTTTCCTTCTCGGGTTGTCGAATGGTATTTTTGATTATAGGGAAAGCGTCACAAAGAATTTACTGTTCGCGGCTGTTGTGCCTATAGGAATCAGTTTTGTTTACGGCTATTACGTCAACAGAAGTGACGCAGCGGCAAACATGGCATGGCTATATGGTTCTATTTATCTGTTTAGTTATCTTTTATTCTTAAACAGAATGCAATTGAATTCAATCATATTTTTCAGAAAATCAGTGAATGTAGAAGATAGTAAAAGAATCAGAAAATTTAATGACTTACTGATAGCAGGACTATATATTGTTTACCTTGTATTATTTAATTTAAGAAAAATGCTAAATACAAGCTATGATATATTATTGATAATATTCAAATGGATATTTGCGATTATGGAGAAAATAACGGATTGGTTGATTGCTGACATAAAAATGGAAGCTGTCGAAGAGATTGTTGAAAAAGAACGGTTAGAATTATTAGGAGAAGTAAAACGGCCATGGCTTGAGATTTTATTAAAGATAATGATGTATGTTGTAGTGGCGGCAGTTGCAGTAGCCGCAGTAATTTCAATAGTAATAATAATAATAAAAACAATAAAAAAGATACGGGATAAATTGCAAAGTAACTATAATCACTCCCTGGTCGAAAGGAAAATAGAATCCAAAGAGTATGAAGAGGAAAGCAAGATTGTAAGAGATTTTGAGAATAAAGATAGAATAAAGTTTAAAAAGCGAAAGATGCAGTATAACCTAAAAAAATTAAAGGATATACCGCTTGCCGGGGATAAAATAAGATATGTATACGGTTTTGTACTCGAAAGGCTATATAACAGGAAGGTTAATATTGAACAAAGCGATACGCCTGGGGAAATTCTAAAGAAAGTAAAAAGTCACAGGAATGGTGAAGAGCTAGCAAAGATGGGCTTTGAGGAATTTACTGAAAAGTATAGAGAAGCCAGATATAGCGGCAAAGAAATAGAAATTGACGGAAATATAGCCCGAATCGGTGAAAAATTTGAAAAAGGCATTTCATCAATTCAAGCAAAGAAAACCAAGAGCAGATTTGAATAATCCGGGTATTTGACTTTTAAACAGGTGGTTAATATAATATTTAAGCTTGTTACCGACATGATGCAAATTGAATGGTTAAAAAAGAATAATAATCGGGGCAGTTTTTGTAACTGCTCTTTTAGGAGATAAAATGGACGATAATGAAAATAAAAACACACAGATAATACCGATGATACCTCTTAGGGGTATTACGGTTTTCCCTCATATGACCATACATTTTGATGTCGGTAGGGAAAAATCAGTAGCGGCTCTTGAAATTGCGATGGAAGGAAATCAGAAGATTTTTCTGGCGACGCAAAAAGATGCGACGGTTGAAAACCCGGATTCAAACGATATTTTTGAAACAGGCACCTTGTCGAAAGTTAAGCAATTACTGAGGCTTCCCGGAAAAACCGTAAGGGTGCTTGTCGAAGGCATTGAAAGAGGGGATGTCAAATCCTATGTTTCATCGGACCCATATTTTGAAGTGGATATTGAAACCTTCGGGAAGACATACGGTATGCCAAGCGAAAGAGGAGAAGCATTGAGAAGGAGTGCCGTTGAAGCTTTTGAAGCTTATGCAGCGCTTGCAGGAAGGATATCGCCGGATACTGTCTTTTCAATTATCACTACTGAAGATACCGGAAAACTATCTGACCTTATTGCAGGCAGCATGACATTGAAAATTGAGCAGAGACAGGACCTTTTAAAAGAAAAGGACAGTCTTAAAAGGTTATCCAAATTGCTTCCTGCCATTCATAGTGAAATACAAATACTTGAACTGGAAAAAGATATATCCTCCAAGGTCAAGGGCCAAATTGATGAAATGCAGAAACAGTATTACCTAAAGGAGCAGCTTAAAGTAATACGCGAGGAGTTGGGTGAAAGCGACGGGCAGGCTGATGATGAAATTATGGAATACTATGATCAGCTCAAGAAACGCAAATATCCAACGGAGGTTGAAGAAAAAATTCAAAAAGAGTTAAAACGACTGGTGCGGATGAATCCGATATCTGCAGAAGCATCGGTTCTCAGAACCTATGTAGAATGGCTTATAAATTTACCGTGGGACATAACTACCGAAGAAAAACTGATTCCCGGTGATGCCCGGAAAATTCTTGAGAGGGATCACTATGGTCTTGAAAAAGTAAAGGAAAGGATTGTTGAATACATAGCTTCGAGAAAAATGGCAAAGGATTTCAACAGCCCCATTCTATGTCTTGTGGGACCTCCCGGTGTTGGAAAAACTTCGATTGTCAAATCAATCGCGGAAGCAGTAAACAGAAAATATGTAAGAATGTCTCTTGGCGGAGTAAGGGATGAAGCGGAAATCCGAGGTCATAGGCGGACGTATGTCGGCTCAATGCCTGGCAGGATTACTAAGGCAATCAGTCAGGCCGGCAGTATGAATCCGCTTATTCTTTTTGATGAAATTGATAAAATGAGCAGAGATTTCAGAGGCGACCCGGCTTCTGCAATGCTGGAAGTTCTTGATTCAGAGCAGAATTTCTCATTCAGGGACCACTATCTGGAAGTTCCTCTGGATTTAAGGCAGGTAATGTTCATAACCACAGCCAATACAACCGACCCGATACCGAGGCCGTTACTTGACAGAATGGAAGTCATTTACATTTCCGGATACACAGGCGAGGAGAAACAGAATATTGCCATTAAATTTCTATTGCCAAAGCAGATGAAAAAACACGGACTTACAAAGAAACAATTTAAAGTAACAGATAGTGCGCTAAAAGGGATAATCAATCATTACACCAGAGAGTCCGGTGTAAGGACGCTTGAGAGGGTTTTGGCCTCGGCATGCAGGAAAGCTGTAACGAAATTAGTAGAAGGCGAAACAGCTGCCGTAAAAATAACAAACCGGAATATAGAAGAATTTTACGGACCGAAAAAATATGAATACGAGAAAGCTCTTGATAAAGATGAAATCGGCATTGCAAGGGGATTGGCGTGGACTCCCGTAGGAGGTGACACTCTGTCCATTGAAGTGAACACAATGCCCGGAAGCGGAAAACTTGAATTGACAGGGCGCCTTGGCGATGTAATGAAAGAATCGGCAAAAGCAGCATATGGATATATCCGTTCAAGAACCAGAAAACTGGGAATTGACGAAGAATTTTATAAATCTACGGATATACATGTTCATGTTCCGGAGGGCGCGGTTCCAAAAGACGGTCCGTCGGCAGGGATTACCATGGCAACCGCTATAATATCAGCCCTCACAAAAATACCGGTGAGCAAAGAAGTTGCAATGACAGGGGAAATAACTTTACGCGGGCGAGTACTGCCCATTGGCGGATTGAAAGAGAAACTGACTGCAGCCAGAAGAGCCGGAATGAAAAAGGTTATAATACCGTATTCGAATAAAAGCGAATTGGCAGATATTCATGATAAAGTAAAAGAAGCTCTTGAAATAATACCTGTTAAGTCTATGGATGAGGTACTGGATATCGCCATGAACGGAAAATAAAGCAACCGAGTGCAAACAAATCCCCCGTGTGCAAAAAAACACCCGGGGGATTTTTAAAAAGAGGAAAATAAATGGATTCAATGATAATCGTGGCTATAGTAATAATGTTTTTTGCTGCAGTTGTGCAAGGAACAGCCGGATTCGGCCGCGCCTTGATTGCCGCGCCTCTCATTGCCCTTTTTACACCGGCGGATGAAACTGTGGTTATTATGATTATGCTGGGCGTTGTCAGCGCTGTTGTAATGGTTGCTAAAACATATAGGAATCTTCATATAAAACGGATGCTTCCAATGGTATTTTTCGGTATATTGGGAAGCATAGCCGGTGTTCAGATATTGTTTGTACTGCCGGTTAAGGAACTGAAAATCGTCATGGGTGCTTTTATAATATTAAGTGCCGTCATTCTGGCTACAGGCTTCAGGATAAAAATTAGAAATGAAAAAATCGCATATTCAACGGCAGGTTTTATTGGCGGACTGACAAATGGCGCCATTTCTTTCGGAGGACCGCCGACTGTTCTCTTTTTACAGAATCAAAATGAAGAAAAAAAAGTTTTCAGAGCAAATCTATCTTTTTACTTCCTTGTTATTGGATTTGTCGGGAGCATGAATCTATTACTCAACGGAATGCTGACAGGCGACCTTTCGGTACAAGCCGGAATTTTTGCACTGCCTACGGTATTGGGAATATTTTTTGGCAATTACCTTTCTCATAAGCTCCCTGAGGGAATATTCAGGAAAATAGTTCTTTCAGTACTTTTCGCCGCGGGGATAATGGCGATAGTCATGTCCCTCGTCTAATTTTAAAATGAAAATTGCACATTTGGACATTTGTGTTAAAAAATTACAGAATTTAACAAAATAGTAGAAAAGATGTAAAAATTTTTATTTTACAAATAAATTTACATGCTTTAT